>JANSYB010000199.1 GCA_024742655.1 Paracoccaceae bacterium
GCAGGAGATTGTGACGACGAAAACCGTCGTGGGGCCCAGCGCGGGCCAGGTGACCAGCCTGAATCTCTCCCACGCCGACTTGGCCCCGTCCATTTCGGCGGCATGGTACAATTCGCGGTGCACACCTGTCAGGCCGGCGAGATAGAGGACCATGTTGAAGCCGAAGCCCTGCCATATGCCGATGAAGCAGATGACCCAGATGGCATAGTCGCGATCGCCGAGCCAAAGCGGGAAGCCATCCGCACAACCGGTGGCGAAAAAGGGGATCGCCTCGAGCCAGGTTCCACAGGCCATCGCAAGGGTGCGATTCACCATCCCGATGGTCGGATGCAGCATGAACTCCCAGGCAATCGCCATGGCCAGCAATGTCGCCATCACCGGCAGGAAGTAGATCGTCTTGTAGATATCCCCGATCCGCCCCAGCGAATGGACGAGCAGCGCCGCACCCAGCCCCAAGCCGACTGAGATTGGCACGACGGTTATCACGTAGGTGAACGTCGCGTGGAACATTTTTTCATAGGTGGAACGGGTGAACAACCGCTCGTAATTCTGCGTGCCGACCCAGTCGAACCCCGGATTGCCCAGAGAGTAATTGCTGAAGGACAGCACGCCCGCGACAAGCACCGGCACCATCAGGATCAGCACCATCAGGACCAGCGCAGGCGCCGTCAGCCCCCAGGCGGTTCGGGCCTGACGTGTTTCAGGCCTGGTCTTGGCGACCGCACCGGCATCAAGCACAGCCACCTCAAGCAACCTCGCTTGTCATGCCGGCGCAGGCCTCGACCTTGCGCAGACGTTTGCCGGCATGGTTGAAGACCAATGCCGATGCGGTGTTGAAGCCAAGTCCCACCTCTGCCCCAAGTCCGAGCATCTGCCGTTCCGCCGGCGTTGCCCGCAGCGTGACCCGCGTGGCCTCGCCATCGAGCGCGATCTGGGCGAACACTTCGGAACCCAGGTTTTCGAAATGCGCGACACGACCGGTCAGAAGTGGGCTCTTGTGCGTCAGGCGCAGCGCCTCGGGGCGCAACCCAAGCTGCATGACCTGCGGGCCCTCGTTGGGCAAATGCCAGTTCAGCGATCTGCCAAAAAGCTGCAGGCCGTTCGCTATATGCTCCAGCGGCAGGATGTTGATCTTCGGGGAGCCGATGAACTCCGCGACGCGGATATCTTCGGGATCTTCATAGATGATATCCGGTGCGGCGCATTGCAGGATCTCGCCTCCCATCATGACCGCGATGCGGTCTGACATTGTCATTGCCTC
Organism: Paracoccaceae bacterium; assembly: GCA_024742655.1. Classification (GTDB taxonomy): domain Bacteria; phylum Pseudomonadota; class Alphaproteobacteria; order Rhodobacterales; family Rhodobacteraceae; genus Roseovarius. The sequence goes on from JANSYB010000199.1 coordinate 1,262, forward strand.
GACCTGATCATGGGTCACGTAGATAAAGGTCGCCTGCAAGCGGCGGTGAAGTTCCGCAATCTCGGCCCGGGTCTGAACCCTCAGTTTGGCGTCGAGATTCGACAATGGTTCATCCAGCAGAAACGCCTCCGGATCGCGCACAAGCGCCCGTCCCAAGGCCACGCGCTGCCTCTGCCCACCGGACAATTGTCCGGGTTTGCGATCGAGAAGGGCACCAATCTCAAGCATCTCTGCCGCGCGGCTGACCGCCGCGCCGATCCGCTGCCTCTGGCTCCCGCCGCCCGGCATGAGCCCGCCAATCACGGGCAGGCGCTGCAGACCTGTCATTTCGCGCATCATCAGGGGAACCGCGATATTCTCGGACACGGTCAGATGCGGATAGAGAGCATAAGATTGAAAGACCATCGACAGGTTGCGATCCGCCGCGCGCATGCCCGTCACATCAGCGCCACCAATGGCGATACTGCCGCTGCTGGGGGCCTCGAGGCCCGCGATGATGCGCAGCAAGGTGGATTTGCCACAACCCGACGGGCCGACGAGCGAGACAAACTCACCATCCGCAACATCCAGCGTCACGCCTTTGAGAACTTCGGTTTCGCCAAACTTCTTTGTGATGGATGTGATCGATAGGCCTGCCATGTGATTCCCCCTTGGCGCAGGGCATTGATATGCCGCGCTCACTTAAGTTTTGTGACGTCATATTAGTGAAACCGATGGGTTCTATGCGTGGCGTGAAAGGAGCCACCATGCGACCCAACCATCATCAGTTCGAAGCCTTTGCCTATGTCGTGCGAGAGGGCAGTTTTTCTGCCGCGGCGCACAGGCTCGGCGTGACGCAATCAACGATCACACAACATATTGCCAAGCTGGAGAACAGCGTCGGCACACTGCTGTTGCTGCGGGGTCGGGACGGCGTGCAACTGACCCCGGCGGGTCAGGACTTTTATGATCTGGCGGATCGCATGGTCGCGCTTGACAGCGAGGTATCGGAACGCCTCGAAGGCTTTAACGCCATGAAAGAAGGCAGGCTCAAGATCATTGGCAATGCGCCGCAACCGGCCTTGAAGATCATCGCCCGTTTCCGACGCCGTTTTCCGGATATTCGCGTGGATTTCGGTCTGCACGACTGGACAACGGCGACATCCATGATCCGCGACCGGCTGGCAGATGTCGGGTTGGTCACCGATGCCCCCGAACATGACACTTGGGATCGCATCCATATCGAAAGCGCGCGATACGTCCTTTATTGCCCGGCAAAGCATCCGATGGCGCAGTTGTCGGAGGTTTCGTTGACTGATCTGGCTGAGGAAACGCTGATCGTGCCGGAGAAGGGCTCCCTGACGCGTCGGTTGCTGGAACAGTGCTGCCGCCAGCACAATATCACGCTGAGCCGAATCGTGACCATGACGACCTTTCCCCTGATGTGCGAAGCGGTTCTTCAGGGGATTGGCATCGCCCTATTTCTGCGCAACAGCAGCTTGATACGCGACAACATCGCCGAAGTTGCAATCCGTGAAATGCCCGATGCCCAGGACACATATCTGATTGCCACCAAGGACCGCACACGCCTGAAACTCGTCGCCGAATTCATAAACGCCGCGGTTGGCTAAAGCGTTCCTGCCAATCGGGCCCTGGTGTCATCTGTCTGTTGCAAAGGCTTCGTAGGACTGCCCGGCCCGAGGCCCAAAGCAATGTGCCTGCCGGCATAGCATTTTTGCAAATGGGGGGTATGCGGACGAGATCATCGTACACCAAGCAGCCGAAACCCGCGCCTTGTCTTGATGCGACAAGATATCGGGCGTGAACGCGGGCTGCAGAACAACGGTCAACTCGTCCTCAAGATCACACGACACCATGCGACACTCGATTTTGAAGGACGTTACATACGCCAATTTCTTCAGGGCTGAGCTGCCGCGACCAAAGCCACAGAGGAAGACGACCCATGAAAGACTTCATCTCGAAGAACAAGTTCGGTTTTTTCGGATTTTTGCCCGAGGCGATTCAGAAACATTTTGAGAAAAACGGATTTTCCAAGGACAGCTGGTCTCACAAGGCCTCCGGCAAGAAAGAAGTCCGGGTGGAAAAGAACGGCGACCTAGGCGTCGAAGAGTTCTCGGTCTACGACAGCGGCGTGGGCGAAGGTGGGTCCGAGGTCGTTTCCTACTTCGATGGGAAGCTTTACGTGACCAATGGCGAAGAAGACCGCATCGACATCATCGAGGCGGAAACCGGCATGCTTCTCAACTCGATCGACCTGACCACACTGCCCGGCTATGACGGCGTCAATTCGGTTTCCGTCGCCGAGGACGGCATCGCGGTCGCAGTGGAGCGGGTGCCCGGTGCCGGCGAACCGGAAGGCAATATCAATGGCGTCGTCGCGATCTACGATCACGACGGCACACTGCGCGACACCGTCGAGGCGGGAAACCTGCCCGACATGGTCACCTATTCCGAGGATGGCACCAGGATCTTCGTCGCCAACGAGGGCGAACCGACCGAGTTCGGCGACCCCGCGGGATCGATCACCATCATCAACGTGGATACGCTTGACGCCCATACCTTCGGCTTTGAAGACTTCGACGCGATGGCCGAAGACCTGCGCGATGCGGGTGTGCGTCTCTTTCCCGGCTCGCTGCCCTCGACCGATTTCGAGCCGGAATATATCGCCGAGGCCGGTGGCAAGCTCTTCGTGACCCTGCAGGAGGCCAATGCCGTGGCCGTCTTCGACCTGGCGACGATGAGCTGGGACGAGATCCTGCCACTTGGCACGCAGGATCATTCGGTCAACGCGCTGGATGCGTCGGACCGAGACGATGCCATCAACATCCTGACATATGAAAACCTCGTTGGCCTGCGCATGCCCGATGCCATCGCTGCCACCGAGATCGAGGGCGAGACCTATTTCCTGACGGCAAACGAGGGCGACGACCGCGGCGATGCCTTCGTCTTTGATGAGGATGATGCCGAATATGCGGGCGACGATCGTGGTGATGCCGCCCGTGTCGGCGATGTGCTCGAGGGCATGGAGTCGGGGAATTTCGTGCAATTCCGCGACGGCAGCGACATCATCGACCTGGTCTTCGACGACGCTCTAGTCACCTATCTCGAAGGTCTCGAAGGCTCTGGCCTCGATCGTCTGAACATCTCGGTCATCGACGGTGACACGGATGGGGATGGCGATATCGACGTTCTGCATTCCTACGGTTCGCGGTCCTTCACCATCTATGATGCCGCGGGCAACGTGGTGTTCGACTCCGGCGATGATTTCGAACAGATCATCGCGGCCAACCGTCCGGCCAACGCGTTCAACAACGATGACTTCCCCTCCGACGACCCGGACGTGATCGACGAGAACCGGTCTGACAACAAGGGCCCCGAACCCGAGGCCATCGCCGTGGGCGAGGTCGACGGTCACACGCTGGCCTTTATCGGTCTTGAGCGCGACAGCGGGATCATGATCTACGACATCACGGATCCGGAAGACTCCGAATTCGTCGATTATATCGACGGCTCCGCGTTCGGCCATGTCAGCCCCGAGGTGATCGACTTCATTTCATCCGACGAAAATGACTCCGGCCTGGCCCAGATCGCAGTGTCCTACGAGGTCTCGGGAACGACCGCGGTCTTTGATCTGCAGTTCGGCGCGGACTTCAAGGGAACCAAACGCGGCGACGATATCGAGGGCACCATCGGTGACGACAATATCAAGGCTGGCAAGGGCCGTGATATGGTCGATGGCAACGGCGGCGACGATCACATCTTTGGTGGGAAAGGTGCGGACGACCTGTTCGGTGGCGCCGGCGACGACACCGTCAATGGTGGCAAAGGCCGTGATTTCATTTCCGGTGGCATGGGTGATGATGACCTCAACGGCGGGCGCGCGCGTGACGTGCTCAATGGCGGCCAGGGCGAAGATAACCTCAATGGGGGCCGGGGCCGCGATATCATCGAAGGCGGCGCGGACAACGATATCCTGACCGGTGGCCGGGGTCGCGACTTCTTCGTGTTCAACGAAGGTGACGGGTTGGATGTCATCACCGACATGCAACGTTGGGACCGGATCGACCTGTCCGGCACCGGCCTCGAGTTCGATGACCTGACCATCACCGAGACCGCTTCGCGTCAGTTCACCGTCGAGTACGGCACCATGGGCGACGAGATCGATGTCAGCACAGTCGGTCGCCCGTTCGATTTGGACGAGGACTTCTTCCTGTTCTGAACGTGGCATCAACCATCCCCGGGCGGCGAACAGTCGCCCGGGGC
>JANSYB010000696.1 GCA_024742655.1 Paracoccaceae bacterium
ATGTCGGGCACCGTCTTTGAGTTCTTCGACCTTGCGATCCACGGCGGGGTTGCCATCGAACAGGTCCTCGTATTCCAGCAGGTCTGTCTCATAGGCCAAAATCTGCTGCATGCGCATCGACCATTGCTGATCCCACGGGCGCGGCAGGCCGAGGGCCTCGTTCCAGGCCGGTAGCTGCACCGCGCGCGCGCGCGCCTTTTTCGACAGGGTCACGGCCAGCATCTCGATCAGGATGCGGTAGACGTTGTTTTCTGGCTGCTGTTCGGTCAGGCCGAGGGAATTGACCTGCACGCCATAGCGGAAGCGGCGGAACTTGGGGTTTTCCACGCCGTAGCGCTCCTGCAGGATTTCGTCCCACAGATCGACGAAGGCGCGCATCTTGCACATCTCGGTGACGAACCGGATCCCGGCGTTCACGAAAAAGGAGATGCGGCCCGCGAGAGCCGGGAAATCCCCGGCCGGGACGCGCGGCTGCAATTCGTCCAGAACGGCGATGGCGGTGGCCAGGGCAAAGGCCAGTTCCTGTTCCGGCGTCGCGCCCGCCTCTTGCAGGTGGTAGGAACACACGTTCATCGGGTTCCATTTGGGGATGTTGGTATAGCAGTATTCGGCCACGTCCCCGATCATCTTCAGGCTGGGCTTGGGCGGGCAGATATAGGTGCCGCGCGACAGGTATTCCTTGATCAGGTCGTTCTGTACGGTGCCCTGCAGCGCGCTGACATCCGCGCCCTGTTCCTCGGCCACGGCCACGTAGAGCGCCAGCAACCACGGCGCGGTGGCGTTGATCGTCATCGAGGTGTTCATCTGATCGAGCGGGATTTCGTCGAACAGGGTGCGCATGTCGCCAAGGTGGCAAACCGGCACGCCGACCTTGCCCACCTCGCCCCGGCTGAGGATGTGATCGCTGTCATAACCTGTCTGGGTGGGCAGATCGAAGGCCACCGACAGGCCGGTCTGCCCCTTGGCGAGGTTCGAGCGATACAGCGCGTTCGAGGCCTGTGCGGTGGAGTGACCCGCATAGGTTCGGATCAGCCAGGGGCGATCTTTCTGGGTCTCATTCTGCATCTGCGACATCGGCGGGCCTCGTGAATCGGGTTGCGCAATTTTCTTACGTTCGCGACAAACTATTCGGAATAATGTGGCGCTGTCAATTCGCTGCGATGCGGCATGATAGCATTTACCAACCGGTCAAACCCTGTAAAGCTGCGCGGATGGGAAGATTGGTGGAAATGCCCCTGTGGGCCCTGATCCTGCTGGTGGCATTCGCGGCCGTGACGTTTGCGTCGCACTTCCTGTTTCCTTCAGTGAGGTGGTTCTTTCGCCGCCGGATGGAGCGCGTCGTCTCACGCCTGAACGAAAAACTCGAACGCCCGATCGAGCCGTTCAAGCTGGCCCGGCGCTATGACATGATCCAGCGGTTAATCTACGATCCCGAGGTGACACACGCCATCGTCGAGCATGCCCGCGCCGAGGGTATTCCCGAGAACGTGGCCTTTGAAAAGGCGCGGCGCTATGCGCGAGAAATTGTGCCCAGCTTTTCGGCCAGTGCCTATTTCGGGTTTGCGATCCGGGCCGCGAAATGGCTGAGCCTCGCGCTTTACCGGGTGCGGTTGGGGCATTTCGACGAAGAGGCGTGGAAGACGGTCGATCGTGACGCCACCGTGGTTTTCGTGATGAATCACCGGTCCAACATGGATTACGTG
>JANSYB010000186.1 GCA_024742655.1 Paracoccaceae bacterium
GCGCCAGCCGATTGAGACCGGGGAGGTCATGGTCGCGCGCGCCAACGCGCATGTGAAATATCCCTGCCGGTTCATGCTGGTGGCCGCGGCCAACCCGTGCAAATGCGGCTACCTGTCGGACCCCGCGCGCGCCTGCGCCCGGGTTCCCCAATGCGGCGAGGATTACATGGGGCGTATTTCCGGCCCCCTGATGGACCGGTTCGATCTGCGCATCGAGGTGCCCCCGGTGGCCTTTTCCGATCTTGATCTGCCGGCCACGGGCGACAGCTCTGCCCTGGTGGCCGAACGGGTCGCAACCGCACGGGCGGTGCAACAGGCGCGCTATGCCGAAAGGCCGGGCATGCGCCTGAATGCCGATGCCGAAGGCGAGGCCCTCGAAGAGGTCGCCACCCCGGATGCCGAGGGGCGCGCGCTGATCAACAGCGTGGCCGAGCGGTTCGGTCTGTCGGCGCGCGGCTATCACCGGGTGCTGCGCGTGGCACGCACCATCGCTGATCTGGACGGCGCCAAAGAGTTGCGCCGCCCGCACGTGGCCGAGGCGGTCAGCTACCGCCTGTCGGCGGCGAAAGAGACCTGATCCAGCCCGCGATATCGCGCAGCGTTGCGCGCGCCTCGGGCAGCAGGGTCTGGAAGAGCGGCCAGACATGCGGCAGATCATGTTCGATCACCTCCGTCACCGCGACACCCTGCGCGCGCAACGCTTCGGCCATGCGCCGCGCGTCGTCCAGCAGGATTTCGGTATCGCCCGCGCAGAGCCAGACCGGCGGCGCCCCAGCGAAAGAGGCCCATAACGGCGAGGCGCGCGGATCTTCGGGCTCCCCGCCCTGCAGGTACATCTGCACCAGCTCGTCGGTGCGCGCGGCCGGCAGTATGACCTCGCGGTCTGCATTCCGCGCCACGCTTGCCCCCGAAAAGGTCAGGTCCGTCAGCGGCGAGAGGGCAAAGCAGCCCAAAGGCGGCACCAGCCCAAGGCGCTGGATGTCAGCCAAGAGCGCAAGGGCAATGCCCCCACCCGCACTGTCCCCGCCAAGGATCACCCCGCCGGGCCGGTCCATCACCGCCCGGTAGACGGTCAGCGCATCCTCGATGGCCGCCGGAAACGGATGCTCGGGCGCCTTGCGGTAATCCGGCAGGCAGGCGGGCAGGCCGCTATAGGACGACAGCCGCGCCAGCATCGCCCGATGCGTCGCAGGAGAGCCGAAGATATATCCGCCGCCGTGAAAGTAGAGGATCAGCGGCCCGTCGCTCTCGGTCACGTTCCGCGCCATGGCCCATGTCACCGGCACCCCGGCCACATCGCCACGCACATAGCCCGTGCCACGCGGCGGATGGAAGAAGATCCGCGCCTTGGCCTCGAACGGTTTGCGCAGCGCGTCGGGCGTTTTCGCGCGGATCATGTGCGGCTTTTCGGTCAGCCGGAGGTAGAGGTTCAGTGGCCGCCGGATCAGGCTCACGCCCGGCGCGCCTCGATCGCATCCCAGATCAGCGCCGCGGCATTGGTGCCGTCGAACCGCTCAAGCTCCTGCAACCCGGTGGGCGAGGTCACGTTGATTTCCGTAAGGTAAGTGCCGATCACGTCGATACCGACGAAAATCTGACCCTTCTCGCGCAGGAGCGGGCCGATCGTGGCACAGATTTCGCGGTCACGCTCAGACAGATCGATCTTCTCGGGGCGCCCGCCCACATGCATGTTGGAGCGCGTCTCGCCCGCACCGGGAATGCGATTGATTGCGCCCACCGGCTCTCCATCCACGAGGATCACGCGCTTGTCGCCCTCCTTGATCTCGGGCAGGTATTTCTGAACGATCAGGGGCTCGCGACTGAACCCGGTGAAGAGTTCATGCAGGCTGGCAAGGTTGCGATCGTCCTGGGGCAGGTGGAACACGCCGGCGCCACCGTTGCCGTAAAGCGGTTTCAGGATCACGTCGCCATGTTCGGCGCGAAACGCCTTGATCGTGTCGAGATCGCGGGCAATGGCCGTCGGCGGCATCAGGTCCGGAAAATCGAGGATCAGCAGTTTCTCGGGATAATTGCGCACCCAGAACGGATCGTTCACCACCAGGGTGTCCGGCGTCAGCCGCTGCAACAGGTGCGTCGTGGTGATGTAGAACATGTCGAACGGCGGATCCTGCCGCAGCCAGACCACGTCGAACTCCGACAGGTCCACGCGTGTTTCCTCTCCAAGGGTGAAGTGGTCGCCCTGCACCCGCTGCACCTGCAAGGGCCAGCCCCGCGCCGTGACCCGGCCCTGGTCATAGGCCAGCTTGTCCGGGGTGTAATAGAACAGCTCATGCCCCCGCGCCTGCGCCTCGAGCGCGATGCGAAACGTGCTGTCGCCGTTGATGTCGATCGGTCCGATCGGATCCATCTGAAACGCAACTTTCATGGGGCTCCCCCGTGGTCATGTCCTGCCCTTTCATGGGCCATGGACGCGCGGGGTGCAATTCAGAAATGGCCGAACGCGTTCTCGGCGATACGCACCTCGCCGCGTCCATCGACCATCGCCAGATCGAACCGCAGCTCGGTCAACTGCCCGTTCGGCAAACGGGCCAGATATTCCGACGCGGCGGCATGGATGCGTCGCATCTGCGCCGGGCGCAGCCGCGCGGCGGCCTCCTCGAACGACCCGGCTTTCTTGACCTCGCAGAACACGATGACCCCCTGATCGGCAAAGATCAGGTCAATCTCGCCACCCTGCCCGCGCCAGCGCGTATCAAGCAGCTTTGCCCCACGATCCAGATATGTCCCGGTCACGGCGGCCTCCGCCGCCTCCCCGGACAGATGGGATCGCAGACCGCGATCCGCCCTGGCATCCGCCATCACGTCCCCTTCGACAGTTCCAGCGCCCGCTGGTAGACCTGACGCCGCTTCAGCCCCGTGTGCTCGGCCACCCGGTCGGCGGCGTCCCGGACGGAGCCCTCCTGCAACGCCTCTTGCAGAAGACTGTCTAGGTCATCATCGCTAACGACAGGTGAATCGCCGCCCTTTTCCACCAGCACGACGATCTCGCCCTTTAAAGGGCGCTCTGCCGTGATGTCCGCCAGCTCGTCGAGCGAGCCGCGCAGAACCTCCTCGAACTTCTTGGTCAGTTCCCGGCAGACCGCGGCGCGTCGCCCGCCGCCCAGAACCTGCGCCGCATCCCGCAGCATGGCGGCGACGCGCTTGGGCGATTCGTAGAACACCAGCGTGCCGGGCACGCCGGACAGCTCCTTGAGCGCGGATTTCCGCTTGGACGTCGACGGGGGCAGGAAGCCCGCGAAAAAGAACCGGTCGGTCGGAAGGCCGGACACGGTCAGCGCCGTGATGACCGCCGACGCGCCGGGCGCAGAGACCAGCGCGTGCCCCGCCTCGACCGCCGCGCGGGCCAGATCGAACCCGGGGTCTGCCACCATGGGCGTGCCGGCCTCGGACGCATAAACCACTGATTTTCCGTCTGCCAGCGCGGCCAGAAGCCGGGGCCGCATCCGCGCCCCGTTATGATCGTGATAGGCGACCAGAGGCCTGTCGCGCAGGGCGATCCCGTGAATGTCCATCAAGCGCCGCAAGCTGCGTGTGTCTTCGGCGGCAATCACATCCGCCGACCCCAGAATATCCAGCGCGCGCAGCGAAATATCGCGCGCGGCGCCAATCGGCGTGGCCACAAGGTAAAGACCCGCCGCCAGTTTTGCATTGTCCGGATTCATCTCTGGACCCGCCTCTCTGGACGTTTATTATCGCCACGACTGCGTGCGGTGGGTTATCCGCACCGGAACCAAGGGAGTGACCGTACCGATGTTTGCCGTTTTTGCCGTTCTGCGCAAGCCACTGAAACTGCTTGCTGTGTTTATGTCTTTCGTGGCGCTTGCCGCGTGCCAGACCGCGCTGCCGGGCAGCGGAACCGGTGGTCAGGGGATCAATCCGGGGGCACCGGTCCCCGTGGCCCTTCTGGTGCCGCATGGCTCGGCCAGCCCGAATGAACAGAAACTGGCCCGCGATCTCGAAAGCGCGGCCCGTCTTGCGGCGGCGGATCTGGGCGGGGTGCGGATCGACCTGCGCGTTTATGGCACCGCCGGCAACGCCGCGCAGGCGCAGACGGCGGCACTGAACGCGGTGGCGGACGGCGCGCGCATCATCGTGGGCCCGCTGCATGCCGAATCGGCCAATGCCGTGGCCGTCGCCATGGCCCCCAAGAACGTGAACGTGCTGGCCTTTTCGAACAACCCCACCATTGCGGGCGGCAACCTGTTCATTCTTGGCCAGACCTTTCAGAACACCGCCAACCGTCTGACGAGTTTTGCCGTCAGCCAGGGCAAAAAGCGCATTTTGACGGTCTATTCCGACAACCTTGCCGGCCAGCTCGGCAAACAGGCCATCGAACAATCCATCGCCGCCAACGGGGCCATGCCCGCGGGCAGCGTCGGGTATGAATTTTCTCAGCAGGGCGTCGTGTCCGCCATCCCGGCGATCAAGACCGCCGCCGCCACCAACAGCGCCGATGCGGTCTTCCTGACGGCGAATGCCGCGGGCGCGCTGCCACTCTTTTCCCAGATGCTGCCGGAGGCCGGGCTTGGCCCGCAGAACATGCAGTATATCGGGCTTGCCCGTTGGGACACACCGCCGCAAACCCTTGAGCTGCCGGGCGTTCAGAACGGTTGGTTCGCCTTGCCCGACCCACAGCGCGCCGCGCAATTCCGCGGCCGGTTTCAGGCGGCGAACGGGGACGCGCCGCATGCGTTGGCCGGATTGTCCTACGACGCCATTGCGGCCATTGGCGCCCTGGCGAAATCGGGCAAGGGCGACGCCCTGACGCGCAATGCACTGACGCAATCCGCGGGCTTCCAGGGCGTGACCGGCATTTTCCGCTTTCGCCCCGATGGCACGACCGATCGCGGTCTGGCGGTGGCCTCCATCCGTGACAGGCAGGTCGTCGTGATCTCCCCGGCGCCGCAGGCCTTCCGCGGCTCGGGCTTCTGATCCGGCGCGCGCGAACGTATGAAAGATGCCCAGACCCTGCCCCATGACCTGATCCGTCCGCCTCAGGAAATCTTTGACAAGGCGGCCGTCCAGGCACGGATCGATGCCGCGCGCGGGCAAGGCGGATCGGACGACGCGGCCCTGCGCAAGGCGACCGTTGACGTCCTGAAGGATGAGATGACCCGCGGGCGCGCGGTCATCGAGGCCGCCTTCGCCCAACAACCCTTCGCGGCCCATTCGGCCACCCATTCCTATACATGGCTGACCGATTGCGCGATCCTGACCGCACTGAATGTGGCCTGCAATCATTTGCACCCATTGGCCAACCCGACGGAATCCGAGCGCATCGCCGTGTTCGCCGTGGGTGGCTACGGGCGGGGCGAAATGGCGCCGTTTTCGGATGTCGATCTGCTGTTCCTGACGCCTTACAAGATCACCCCCTGGGCCGAAAGCGTGATCGAAAGCACGCTCTACATCCTGTGGGATCTCAAGCTGAAGGTCGGCCATGCCAGCCGTACGATCCGCGACTGCCTGCGTCTCGGGGCCGAGGATTTCACCATTCGGACGGCCCTTCTGGAAAACCGTTTCCTGTTCGGCGATGCACCGCTGGCCGAAAAACTGCATACGCGTCTACACAAGGACCTGTTCGAGGGCAGCGAGCGCGAGTTCATCGAGGCCAAGCTCGAAGAGCGCGACGAGCGGCACCGCAAGCAGGGCGGCCA
>JANSYB010000261.1 GCA_024742655.1 Paracoccaceae bacterium
GCCTGTTCACGCACCAGCCGTTCCAGGTCATCCTCGCCCAGGATCGCGCGGGCGTGCCGGTGGCCGTGGCGGATCAGGCCGGCCACCAGATCGTCGCGGCTCGCCCCTTCGATGGGCTCTTCGCCCGCGGCGAAGACCTCGGCGATGGCCACCACGTCGGCATCGTTGAAGCATGCACAGAAATCATCGAACAGCGAATGCAGCCTCGTGTAGCGGTGCGGCTGATGCACGGCGATGATCCGGCCCTTCGTGGCCTGCCGCGCGGCCTTGAGCACGGCCGCGATCTCGACCGGGTGATGGCCGTAGTCGTCGATGATCGTCACGCCATTCACCTCGCCCACGCGGGTAAAGCGGCGGTTCACGCCGCCGAAGGCCGCGAGCGCCTCGCGGATTTCATCCAGTTTCATGCCGAGACTGCGCGCCACCGCGACCGCCGAGAGCGCGTTCGACACATTGTGATCGCCCGGCATCGGCAGGCTGCAGCCCTCGATCACCTTGTCCTCGGCCTGCAGGGCGACGTCGAACTGCGCCACGCCGTTCTCATAGCTCAGGTTGATGGCGCGCACATCGGCCTGCGCGTTGAAGCCGAAGGTCACGACGCGACGGTCAGTGATCTTTCCCACCAGCGTCTGCACGTCCGGATCATCGGTGCAGCAGATCGCCAGCCCGTAGAACGGAATGTTCGACACGAAATCGAGAAACCCCTGGTGCAGCGCCTCCTCGGTGCCCCAATGCTCCATGTGCTCGGGGTCGATATTGGTCACGATCGCGATTGTCGCGGGCAGGCGGTTGAAGGTGCCGTCGCTTTCGTCGGCCTCGACCACCATCCATTCGCCCTGCCCCACCCGCGCATTGGAGCCGTAGGCGTGAATGATCCCGCCATTGATCACTGTCGGGTCGTATTTGCCATGATCCAGAAGGGCCGCGACCATCGTGGTCGTGGTGGTCTTGCCATGGGTGCCGGCCACCGCGACATTGGACTTCAGGCGCATCAGTTCGGCCAGCATCTCAGCCCGGCGCACCACCGGCAGGCCCTGCTTGCGCGCCTCGTCCAGCTCGGGGTTGCCCGGCTTGATCGCGCTGGAGATGACGACGACCTCGGCATTCTCGAGGTTCCCGGCGCTCTGGCCCACGAAAACGGTGGCGCCCATCGCCGCCAGACGTTCTGTGATCGGCGTTGATTTCAGGTCTGAGCCCTGCACGGTATAGCCGTGATTGATCAGCACCTCGGCAATACCCGACATCCCGATACCGCCGATGCCGACGAAGTGGATCGGCCCAACATCGCCCGGAAGCTTGGTCGCTGCGTTCATCGGTTTGGCTCCTTCAAAGGCGAGATCCCTCATGGCTGCGTGCTCCCTGCCAGCTGTTCTACCATATCGGCCAGATGCTGGGGCGCATCCGGCATCGCCACGCTCAGCGCGGCCTGTGCCATCTGCTGCGCCCCTTGGGGATTCGTCAGCACGGTGGCTATCTGCTCGGAAAGTGTTTCGACCGCAAGGCGCGATTCGGGAATGACGATCGCCGCGCCGGCCTCGGCCAGCCCGCGTGCATTGGCGCTTTGGTGGTCTTCGGCGGCGGCGGCATAGGGGATCAGGATCGACGGGCGACCGATGACCGAGATGTCCGCCACGCTGCTGGCGCCCGCGCGGCTAATGACCAACTGCGCCTCGGACATGCGGGTCGGCACGTCGCGGAAAAACGGCTGCACGTCGGCATCGATCCCGTGCTCGGCGTAATAGGTGGCCACGCGCTCGCCATCCTCGTCACGGGCCTGGTGGCTGACACGGATGTTGCGCAGCACCTCCATCGGCAAGTCCGCGATGGCGGGCGGCACCACATCCGACAGGATGCGCGCGCCCTGGCTGCCGCCGATCACCAGGATCGACATCGGATAATCGCCGGGCGGGATGTACCCGGCGCCCGCACGTTCCAGCACGGCGGCGCGCACCGGGTTGCCGACATGGACGCCCTCGACCCCTTCGGGCAGTGCCGTGGGCCATGTGCCGCAGGCCACCCGATCGACCTTTTTCGAGAAAAGCCGGTTGACCTTGCCCAGCACGCCATTCTGTTCGTGGATCATCCGCGGCCGGCGCAAGAGCCACGCCGCGGCCAGCGCGGGAATGGTCGGATACCCGCCGAAGCCCACGATCACGTCGGGCTGTTCACGCAACATGCGCAGGGTCGCGCCCAGCACGCCGCCGGCGATATGAAACGGGGTAAGCACCCTGTTGATCAGCCCCCCGCGCGCGAAAGTGGCGCTGGAGACCTGCTCGATCTGTACCGAATGGGGAAACCCGCCCGTGTAGCGGGCGCCGCGCGGATCGGTCGACAGCTTCACCCGCCAGCCCCGGCGCAGCATCACCTCGGCCAGGCTTTGGGCGGGGAACATGTGCCCGCCCGTCCCGCCGGCGGCGATCACCAGAAGCGGCTGACGACCGGTCATCTGGGCCGCCCTCTGAGGATGTCACCGATTTCACCCTGCGGTCGCGTCCGGGTAAAGGCGAAGAGCATGCCCACCGCGATCCCGGTGGCGATCAGGGACGAACCGCCGTAACTGACGAACGGCAGTGTCATGCCCTTGGCCGGCAGCAGACGCACGGCCACGCCCATGTTGATCATGGCCTGCACACCGAACATCGCCACAAGTCCGCAGCCCGCAAGCCGGATGAAATTGTCCCGCTCCCGCATCAGCCGCAGCAGGGACCGCACGACGATCCCGATGTAAAGCGCGATGATGCACAGCACCAGCACGAGGCCGTATTCTTCGGCCGCCACGGCGATGATGAAATCGGTATGCGCGTCGGGCAGCGACCACTTGACCTCGCCCTCGCCGACGCCCACGCCAAAGAACCCACCCTCGCGGATGGCGTTGGTGGCAAAGCCAAGCTGCGTGTTGGGGTCGACATCGGGGCTGAGAAAGCCATCGATCCGGCGCGCGAAATGTTCCGAATTGGAATAGGCCAGCGTGCCCGCGCCCACCACGCAGGCCGCGATCACCACCAGCAGCAGGATCGGCGCGCCAGCGACGAAATACATCACGCCCCAGCCAAACAGGACCAGACAGGCCTGACCGAAATCGGGCTGCAGCGCCAGCATGGCAACGATCACCACCGTCAGAACGAACGACAGGCGCATGCCGGGCGGGCCGTTGATTTCCTGGCTTGCCGCCATCATCCAGGCCACCACGACAACGAAACCGGGCTTGAGAAATTCCGAAGGTTGCAGGCTGCCGAACCCGATCGAGTACCAGCGCACCGCCCCCTTGCCGAAATCCGTCCCGAAGAACGGCAGCAACGCCAGCCCGACAAAGGCCACGGCAAAGCCGACCACGGCAAGACGCCGGACCAGTTGCGGGCTCATCATCGAGGTCAGCAGCATCGCGACCAGCGCCATCGTGCCGAATGCCGCCTGCCGCTGCACGTAGTGGAAATGTCCGAACCCGTTCTTTTCCGCCAGCGGCGGCGAAGCCGCGAGGCCCAGCAGGATCCCGATCCCGAACAGGATCAGCACACAGGACATCGACCATTTGTCGACCGTGCGCCACCACTTGGGTAAAATGGGTTCCACGTCCCGCAACGGGACAGCCCCATAGACCATCTCTGTCATATTACACCGCCCAACACTGCCTCGGACCTGCCCCTTAAGGGGTCTGATCCCCAAAGATTAGCAGGTCAGACCGCATGAGGGAAGCATTTCGCGCGATTTTCGGCGAAAACAGGCGGATCAGGCGGCACATGGGCCGCGCATCGGGAAATCACCGGCGCGGATACGGCCCACCCCGCCGGGACCGGCAAACCCGTTTGCGCGCGCTTGACGGCGCCCTGCCCGGCTGGCAGGGGGCGGGAATGGAAGTGAACACGCTGATCCTTGGCGCCGGGGCGGCCGGCATGATGTGCGCGGCCCATGCCGGCCCGGGCGTGCTGGTGATCGATCATGCCAAGGCCCCGGGCGAAAAGATCCGCATCTCGGGCGGGGGGCGATGCAACTTCACCAACCTGCACACCGCGCCGGGTAATTTCATCTCGGCCAACCGGCATTTCCACAAATCCGCACTCAGCCGCTATACCCAATGGGATTTCATCGACCTTGTCGCGCGCCACGGCATCAGCTGGCACGAGAAAACGCTGGGGCAGCTCTTTTGCGATGGCAAGTCGGGGCAGATCATCACCATGCTGCGCGACGAGATGGCCCGCGCGGGCGCCGATCTGTGGCTGCGCACCTCGCTGGCGGGGCTGCGCCATGACGGTCACGGCTTTGTCGCCACGTTGGAGCGCGAAGGCCAGCGCCAGCAGGTGCACGCGCAGAACATCGTCGTGGCCACGGGCGGCAAATCCATCCCGGCCATGGGCGCCACCGGCCTGGCCTATGACATCGCGCAACAGTTCGGGCATGACGTGACCGAAACGCGCCCCGCGCTTGTGCCGCTGACCTTTTCCGACAAACGCTTTGCGGACTTGTCGGGCGTGGCGGCACCGGCCCGGGTGGCGTGCGGCGGCACGCATTTCGACGAGGCGGTGCTGTTCACGCATCGTGGCCTGTCGGGGCCGGCGGTGCTGCAAATCTCGTCCTACTGGCACGAGGGCGAGGAGATCACCCTCGATCTCGACCCCGACGGCGCCCTGCTGGACAGTCTGCGCACGCAACGCCAGCGCGAGGGCAAGCGCAACCTGACCACCGAACTGGCCCGCCACCTGCCCGCCCGGCTGGTCGAGCACCTCGCCCCGTCGCTTGGCCTGGCGGGCAACCTGGCCGATCAGCCCGACA
>JANSYB010000230.1 GCA_024742655.1 Paracoccaceae bacterium
TCGACCCCGAGCCCGATCCCACCTCATGCGCCTGGCGGAACACGCCAGATGGTTCGGCCCAGGCGAGTGATGCCGAAAGTGCCAGCGCAGAGACCACTGCAACAGTATTTCTCATTTGTTTTCCTCCCTTTGGCAGCTTTCTTCGCCATTGCACGTCGGCGGAGAAACCCCGCCGACATTCGTGGTCCGCCGGCCTTGCGGTCAAACGAAAAAAAGGGCGAATATGGATGGCCGAAATTTAATCCATGGGTCATGGATATTCGGTTTGCGGCCTGGGCCGGATCCGTCTTGAATGGACCCGCCAGAGGTCTTGGATGAACGGACAATGCCAGAAAGCCAGATCATTCTCTCTTTCGGCGGCGGCGGCTTCAGCCATGCCTCCGAGCCCGCGCTGGACGATTTCTGCCTTCGATTTGTCCCGCCAAAACCCGACCTTGGCTATATCGGTTGGGCCAATGGCGATGACGAAACCCGCATCAGTCGTTTCCACGCGAGGTTTCGTGACTTGGCGGGCGCGGTATCACATCTGCCCCTCGGCGCATCCGCCGGTGAAACCCGCAGCTGGCTTGCCGGCAAGAACCTCGTCTATCTGGGGGGCGGAAACACGGCCCGCCTGATCACCGCGCTGACGATGGGCGATACCCTCGCCGCCTTTCTGGGGGCGAATGAGGCCGGGTGCGTTCTGGCCGGGGTCAGTGCCGGTGGCGTGTGCTGGTTCGACTGGATATTGTCGGATTCCGGGGGCCAGGGGTATCGGCCGCTGCAGGGAGTGTCGGCCGTCTCCGGAGGCGTGTGTCCGCATTTCAGCTCAGAGATCGGGCGCAGGCCGGCATTCGAAAACGCGGTTGCCGCCCGTCCCTCGCAAGCGGCCTATGCGATCGACGACGCGGCGTGTACCGTCGCGATTGGCGGTCAGGTTCGTGGGTATGTCTCGGCGCGACGTGACCGCGCGGCCTATCGCCTGACAGCGCAAGACGGCGCTGTTGCGTCAACCCGCCTGCCCGTCTTCGGCTAGGGTCTGCCCTTGTGTCATGCTGATCTGCGCCTCGCCCTCGATCCATTCGCAAACCGTTCGGATCGCGGCGTTCTTGCGCGCATCGGGACGTTCCAAAAGATGAAACGCGCGACCGGGCATCAGATCGATGTCGAACGGCTTGATCAACTGACCGCTGTCGACATCGTCATCCATGAAAGGAAACACACCGAGGGCAACGCCCTGCCCGTCCTTGACGGCGCGCTGCACCATGTTGGAATCGAAAACGGTGAATTCGCTGTCGATTTTCAGGTCGCCACAGCCCGCCAACGCGAACCAGTTCTTCCATTCGCTATGATCGTGCTGGTGAATGATTGTCAGTCCCGCCAATTGCGACGGATGCGTCAAGGGCCCGGTTTCTCGCGCCAGTTCCGAACTGATGATGGGGGAATACCGCACTTGCATCACCGGCCTGGCGACAAGATCCTGCCACGTGCCGAACCCCCAATCCACCGCAAGATCCGTCTGCATCTGCCTGGCGTCGGTAATCCGCGAACCGTGGTGGATCACCAACTCGATCTTGGGGTGCGCCTTGCCAAGGCGCGCCAGACGCGGCCCCAGCCAGCGCGCGCCGAAGATCGGACCGACAGCGATTGAAACGGTCCGTTTGGGCGCGCCCACCTGCCGTTCGACTTCGACCCGAATATCCTCGAACGCCCTTGTCAGAACAAGCGACAGCCCCTTGCCCCTTTCGGTCAGGCTGACTGCGCGCGTATGGCGATGGAACAGCTTGCAGCCCCAATCCTTCTCAAGCTGCCTGATCTGGTTGCTGACCGTCGTCGCGCTGACGCACAGCTCTTCGGCGGCGTCCTTGAAACTGAGCAGCCGTGCCGCCGCTTCGAAGGTGCGAAGCGCGGTCAAGGGCAGTCTTCCGGCTGATTTCTGCACCCTGCGTCCCATCATGGATGAAATTTTGGCAATCCATAACGCGTTCAAATCTCGTTTGTCAAAAACATTGCGAACACTGACTTTCGGGTCTGACGGATCGGCAGGTCGCCTGCCTGAATGACATCGTTAAAAGGGCGTAACACAAGTGAAAGTCGCGATTTTCGGGGTCGGAGCCATGGGGTCGGTCTATGCCGCGCGTTTCGCCGGGGCCGGGCTTGACGTCGTCGCCATTGACCCATGGCAGGATCATGTCACCGCAATTGCCGAACGCGGTTTGCATCTGCAAGGCCCCGATGGCGACAGGGTCGTGACCGGGATCAGGGCCTCGACCGATCCGGCCCTGGCACGTGGCGCCGACCTCATCGTCATAGCGACAAAGGCATCCGGCGTCGGGGAGGCCGCGCGGGCCGTGCAGTCTCTGATCTCGTCCGATGCCACCGTGGTGACCATCCAGAACGGGCTGGGCGCGGGCGACCGGATTACCGAACACCTGCCCGGCGCATCCGTGCTTCTTGGGGTGGCCGACGGCTTTGGCGCGGCGATGCGGGGACCGGGCCATGCAAGTCATGCCGCGATGAAACTGATCCGCCTTGGCGAGTTGGGCGGGGGTCTCACGCCCCGGTTGGCGCATGTCGTGACGATCTGGGAAACAGCCGGCTTCAAGGTGCAGGCCTTTGCAGACATACATCAGCTGGTCTGGGAAAAACTGCTGTGCAATGTCACCCTGTCGGCCCCCTGCACCGTGCATGACTGCACCGTGGGCGAATTGCTGGATGACCCCGGGAAATGGGCCGAGGCCCTCGAATGCATGCACGAGGCCCATGCATGCGCGATCGCGCGGGGACTTTCCTTTGCATTCGATGATCCGGTGGCCTACGTCACTGACTTCGCGAAAATGGTGCGTCATGCCAGCCCCTCGATGCGTCTGGATCATCTTGCCGGGCGCGTCTCCGAGATCGATTTCATCAACGGGGCGATTCCGCCTATCGGGCGGGACTTGGGAATCGTGACGCCGACAAATGAACGGCTAAGCGCGGAAGTGCGCGCCAGAGAGGAAAAATTCATGGATACGCGCAAATGAGAATTGCAAGTTTTCTTCACAACGACAGCCAGACCTACGGGGTGGTCACGCAGGCCGGCGTACATCCGGTGACGGGTGACTTCGCCAAAAGGTATCCCAGCCTGCGCGCGGTATTGGAAGCGGGGCAACTGGACGCGCTGGCGCAGAATTGCGCGGCACAGGCGATTTCGCCGTCCGACCTCGACCTTTTGCCACCGATCCCGGCGCCGTCGAAAATCCTCTGTGTCGGGTTGAACTACCGCAAACCCTATCCCGTGGCCGGAAAGACGCTTGAAGCCGACAACATCGTGATTTTCGGACGCCACGACGACACCTTAGTCGGCCACGCGTCACCGCTTGAACTGCCAACGGACGAGGCGGCACAAAGCTTTGACTTCGAAGGGGAAATCGTCGCCATCATCGGCAAGGCGTGCCGCCATGCGTCAGAGGCTGATGCGCTGTCCCATGTTGCGGGCTATTCGTGCATGAACGAAGGATCCGTACGCGGCTGGCAAAAACATTCGATCCATGCGGGCAAGAATTTCTTCGCCTCCGGCGCATGGGGGCCGTATCTGACCACGCCCGACGAGGCCGGAGCGGTCGACGCCATGCAACTCGTGACGCGCGTCAACGGCGAGGTCATGCAGCAGGCGACAGGGGCTGACATGATTTACCCCTTGAGCAAGCTGATCGCCTACCTGTCGCATATGACCTGGCTGAACCCGGGCGACGTGATCGCGACCGGATCACCTGACGGGACCGGCGGAAGCCGCACGCCCCCCGCCTTTCTCAAAACCGGCGACGTGGTCGAGGTCGAGGTCTCGACCCTGGGCGTGTTGCGCAATCAGGTCACCGCGCCTCCGCGTGCATAACAAGGACGACAACCATGCATCCTTCTCTCGAGAAACTGCGCTTTTCGGTGAAACCCTTTCCGGTCGAGGAAAACCGCCCGGTCGAGCTTGCCCGCACGATGGCGATTCATCCGCTCACCTATCAGGAACTGCCCCACGAGCCGGAATATTCGCTTTATGCCGGGCGCTTGACCCCCGAGAAGATGACCAATGCCACGCCCGACGAAATGTACTGGGCCGCACGCCAAAGCATCATTCTGCGCCATACCGGCGAACACCCGTTCGAGATCGCGGGCCCGGATGCGCTGACACTCTTGCAGAAGATCTTTCCGCGTGATGTCTCCAAGGTGAAAACCGGGCGCTGCTCGTATCAGTTCGCCTGCTATCATGACGGGGGCATGATTACCGATGGCCTGCTCTTGCGGGTGGCCGATGACCGGTACTGGTTCGCGCAGGCCGATGGGGATCTGTTTTCGTGGTACATGGCCCACGCCGCGGGTCTGGATGTGACGATCAGCGACCCCGATGTCTGGGTCAGCCAGATCCAGGGGCCACATTCGATGAAACTGCTGGAGCATCTGCTGGATGGCCCCATGCCGGACCCGTGGCGCTATTTCGACTGGGCCAAGGTTTCCATGGCGGGTCAGACCGTCATCATCAGCCGGACCGGGTTCACCAACGAGTTGGGTTGGGAGATTTACTTCCGCCCCCAGAACGATATCGAGAGGCTGGGCGACCTGATCCTTGCCGAAGGCACGAAGATGGGCATGCTGCTGACCGCGACGCCGGGGTTCCGGGGCCGCAGGATCGAGGCCGGTCTTTTGTCTGCTGGGCAGGATTTCACCCGCCATACCACGCCTTTTTCCGTGGGTCTGGGCAAGTTCATCGACTTCGACTGTGGTGATTTCATCGGCCGCGAGGCGCTCCTTGCGGCGGACAGGACCTGCCGCAGCTGGGGGATCCGCGTCGAGGGCGGGATCGCGCAGCGCGGTCGCAGCTTGTACCAGGACGAGCAGGAAATCGGGCGCGTCACGTCCAGCACCTGGTCGCCCTATCAGGCCTGCGGCATCGGAATCGTCCACCTGGACCACACGGCGCAGGGACCCGGCAGTATTGTCGAGGTCGATTGCGCCGATGGCCTGCGGCGACGGGCCGAGCTGTGCACCCTGCCCATGTACGATCCCAAAGGCGACATCGTCCGTGGGATCAACACGACCATTCCGACCGGACCGAACCCCTGGCCGGGGATCGCA
>JANSYB010000514.1 GCA_024742655.1 Paracoccaceae bacterium
GACGCTGCACCACAATGCGGCGGTCAAAAACGTAGAGCGGCACCAGTTCCGCGAGATGCATCTCGAAAAGGTCTGGCTCGACGCCTGATCCGATCGACCGCCTCAATCTTTCCGGCGGCGCGCAAGTGCCGCCGGTTTTTTTGTGTGCCCTGATATCGAGCGTTTGTCAGCGCGACAGGCTTCATAAAGCGTTTCGCCTGTAACCTGAGGCATCAATTGAAGGCGAAACGCGTGCAACACTGATCTGTTGCCTGCGTTTCACGAAAAGCTGTGATTCAGGTTTTCGCGAAACGCTTTAGCAATCCGTTGCAGGGAACCGTTGCAAGAAACGCGCAAAATGTGATGTGCCGAATCACTTCATATTGACCGGCCAAGGTCTTTCCTCCTATATGTTGTGGAATGGTGGTTGCGTCCGGACCTGTATTTTATCCGGTCGCTTTGGTTTTTGGGGGGTTGGCCGTGTTGGGGACGGCGTTTGGTCTATTTTGCAGCTGCGAACAGGTTCTACAGACAGGGGGTGCGGGATGATCCGTATCGCCCTGATCGTGCTAGGCTTCATCGCCGTTACCGTCACTCTTGTTCTGGTACAGCCCGCGACACCAAGGTTCGAGGCCGCACAGGATCTGCCCGATCCTGATCCCGTGACGCGCGACAATACCGATTTCGAAACCCTGGCCGCGGTGTCAGCCAGTATCGCCGAAAGCATGGCCCAGGATAGCGCGGCCATGGACGACGTGGCGCGACCATTGCCCGACGTGTCTCTTGAGCTGCAACCCCGGCCGGCCACGGCGGTTGCCGCAACCCGTGATCCGGTGCCGGCACCCGAACCGGCGGATCTTGGGAACGCCCCGCAAAGCGCGCTGGAAACCATGATCATCCAGGCTCTGCGGCAGGGCCAGAACGAAACCTATATCGATGCACTGGTCAATGACGCGGCGAATAAGGGTACGGTCAAGGTGCCGGGCGCACTCGTCACGGCGGACGGGCGCGTGGACACGGCCACCCTGCTGACGGTCCTGTTGGCCGCACCCGAGGCGATGCGCGCGGGCGGACAGATCTACACCGTGCAGGCCGGCGACAGCCTTGCCTCGATTTCCTACCGGTTCTTCGGAACGACAGATCGCTACCAGGATATTTTCGAGGCCAATCGCGAGACGATGGGCATCCCGGGAAACATTACGGTGGGTCAGGAATTGGTCATCCCCGGGCAATAGGCGCCGCGGCAGCCTTTGGAACACACGGCAGGACTGATTGAGGGGCCGAACCAACGGCCCCCTTTCATTTGCACGCCCCTGGCAATCGGTCAGATATCGTCGCGCGGAATTCGAAGCACCTGACCGGGAAAGATCACGTCGGGATCGGACAGGATATGCTGATTGGCCTGAAAGATCGGCTGGAAATCGGAATGTCCATATTGCGCCTCGGCAATCGCCGTCAGCGTATCGCCGGCCTGAACCGTGTAGGGCTGCCAGCCGCGGTAACCGGGCAGGATCTTGGGACCGAACAGCACCGGGATAACGACGGACGGCCCGTTTTCATTGCCGGTATCATCAGCCAGCGTGACGAACAGCCTGTTCAACGTGAAGGCGTTGTCATCAGGGATATCGATCGACCCCTGAAACTGCCGCAGGCCCAGTGCGCCGACCGTGATGAACGAACTGTATTCGTCATGTCCCTCTGACACGCGCACGCTCAGCGTGCCTTCAAAGGCCGTCGCATTCCCCGCAATCAGGAGCGTGGACCCGACCAGGTCGAAAGGCTGAGGTTGTTGAATATCCAGTGTCACATGCATCGGAACCTCCCTTTACATGAATTGAAATGCCCAAATTCATCTTAGCCGGGCAAAAGCCCGGTGCGGAAATTTCCTTTTCGCTATGGCGGAATGGGCGGCGCGCCGCTTGGCCGGCCCCGCGGACTTCCGCGTCAGATCGCCGAAAAAGCCGCGTCCAGCCCCTCGGCCACCTTGTCCACATCGTCCATCGACAGGCACATCGGCGGCACCATGCGCAGGCAGGACCGCGTCGGGCCCGATTTCGACAGAACCAGTCCGAACTTCCGAGTCTTTTCGAACACGGCCGCTGTCACGGCTGCATCCGGCTCCTTGGTCTTGCGGTCCTTGACCATCTCGATGGCCAGCATCAGGCCGCGGCCGCGCACATCGCCAATGGCGGGATGCCTGTCCTTGAGCTCATGCAGCCGCCGAAGCAGCGCCGCGCCGACGGTGCGGGCATTGTCCTGCACCTTGTCCCGCGCGATCACCTGTAAGACAGCGCGCCCGGCGGCACAGCTGGTCGGGTTGGCACCGTAGGTGTGGAACATGAACTTCTCGCCCATCGGTGCGCCGATCTTTTTCTTCGCCACAACGGCCCCAAGGGGAAATCCGTTGCCGATCCCCTTGGCCATGACCACGATGTCGGGCACGACGCCATCGGCCTGAAACCCCCACATGTGGTCGCCCGTCCGGCCAAAGCCCGACTGCACCTCGTCGGCGATATAAAGGCCACCTGCCGCGCGCACGCGTTCGGCCGCGCCGGACATATAGCCCTTTGGCATCTCGATGACCCCGCCATAGCCCTGCACGCTTTCCACCAGCATCCCGGCGATCCGGCCTGTGGTCGAGGTGGCGATCACCCGATCGATTTCATCAAGGTAGGGTGCGGCACCGGCATTTTCCCCGAAGATGCCGCGA
>JANSYB010000171.1 GCA_024742655.1 Paracoccaceae bacterium
CGCACTTTTCGAATTCGACAAGCGGCGCGACCGGGGCACCAAGGTGCTGACCTATATCGCCGACATCACCGTGAACGGCCACCCCGAGGTCGAGGGCCGCCCCAAGCCGCGCGCCGACCTGGCCCTGCCGAAAGCGCCCAAGCCGGCCAACGACACCATCGCCGACGGTGTGCGCCAGATCCTGGAGCGGGACGGCGCACAGGCGGTGGCCGACTGGATGGCGGCACAGAAACAGATCCTGATCACCGACACCACGATGCGCGACAGTCACCAGTCGCTGCTGGCCACGCGGATGCGCTCGATCGACATGATCGGGATCGCGCCCAACTATGTCCATGACCTGCCGCAGCTCTTTTCGGTGGAATGCTGGGGCGGGGCCACCTTCGACGTGGCCTACCGGTTCCTCGATGAATGCCCGTGGCAGCGGCTGCGCGATCTGCGCAAGGCGATGCCGAACCTGATGACCCAGATGCTGCTGCGCGGCTCCAACGGGGTGGGCTATACCAACTATCCCGACAACGTGGTCGAGGCCTTCGTGCATCAGGCCGCCGAAAGCGGCGTGGACATCTTCCGTGTGTTCGATCCGCTGAACTGGGTCGAGAACATGCGCGTGTCGATGGATGCGGTGCGCGAGTCGGGCAAGATCCTCGAGGCAGCGATCTGTTACACCGGTGATATCCTTGATCCCGCACGCGCCAAGTATGATCTGAAATACTATCTCGACATGGCGCGCGCCCTCAAGGACGCGGGCACGCATATCCTGTGCATCAAGGACATGGGCGGGTTGCTGAAACCGGCCTCCGCCACGGTGCTGTTCAAGGCGCTGAAGGACGAGATCGGCCTGCCCATCCATTTCCACACCCACGACACCGCCGGCATCGCCAGCGCCACAATCCTCGCCGCGGCCGAGGCCGGGGTGGACGCGGTGGATTGCGCGATGGACGCGCTGTCGGGCAACACTTCTCAGGCCACGCTCGGCACGGTGGTCGAGGCGCTGCGCCACACCGACCGCGACACGGGCCTCGACATCAAGGCGATCCGGCAGATTTCAAACTACTGGGAATCGGTGCGCGCCCATTACGCCGCCTTCGAGAGCGGCATGCAGTCGCCCGCCTCCGAGGTCTACCTGCACGAAATGCCCGGCGGGCAGTTCACCAACCTCAAGGCGCAGGCGCGCTCGATGGGGCTGGAGGATCGCTGGCACGACATCGCGCGCACCTATGCCGAGGTGAACCAGATGTTCGGCGACGTGATCAAGGTCACGCCCATCGCCAAGACCATCGGTGATCTGGCGCTGATGATGGTCACGCAAGGGCTGACCTGCGAGGATGTGCTGGACCCGGACACCGAGGTCAGCTTTCCCGAAAGCGTCATCACCCTGATGAAGGGCTACGTGGGCCAGGCGCATGGCGGCTTCCCCGAGGCGATCGTCAAGAAGGTGCTCAAGGGCGAGGAGCCGATCACCGTGCGCCCCGGCACCCTGTTCGAGCCCGAGAACCTGGAGGCGCGCCATGCCGAACTGGAAAAGACCTTTGGCGTGAAGATCGACAACGAGGACCTGATGGGCAGCCTGATGTATCCCAAGGTCTTTGCCGATTACATGGAGCGCCACGCCGTGTACGGCCCGGTGCGCACCCTGCCCACGCGAACGTTCTTTTACGGGATGGAGACCGGCGAGGAGATCAGCGCCGAGATCGACCCGGGCAAGACGCTTGAGATCCGCATGGTCTCGGTCGGCGAGACGCATGAGGACGGCGAGGCGCGCGTGTTCTTCGAACTGAACGGCCAGCCCCGCACGATCCGCGTCCCCAACCGCCGCGTGAAAGACAAGGTCGAGGCCCGCCCCAAGGCCGAGCCGGGCAATCCGGACCATGTCGGCGCGCCCATGCCGGGCGCCGTGGCGACCGTGGCCGTCAAGGCAGGCCAGAAGGTTTCGACCGGTGACCTGCTGCTGACCATCGAGGCGATGAAGATGGAAACCGGCCTGCATGCCGAACGGGATGCGACGGTCAAGGCCGTGCATGTCCAGCCCGGCGGGCAAATCGACGCCAAGGATCTTCTGATCGAGTTCGAATGAAACTGCCCTCCTGTTGGGCAATCGGGCCCGGCGGCCAGCAAGATGGCACCGCCGGGGTCGAAAAGCGTGGCTTTGTGTGCGCTCAGGTCGTAACACCATCCCAGTCTTGACGGTGGCCTGTTCACGAGGGGCGTATGATTTTGACCGCGACACCGCTTTACGCGGGCTTGTTGGCGTTGCTGTTCGTGGCACTGAGTGCGCGGGTGATCGTGCAGCGGCGCCGGGCGCATGTGTCGGTCGGAGACGGCAACGACCAAAGCCTGCGTCAGAAAATGCGCGTGCACGCCAATTTCGCGGAATACACGCCCATCGGTCTGGTCTTGCTGGGGCTGACCGAGCTGCAGGGCGCGCCCTATTGGGTGGTGCACCTGCTGGGCCTGATGCTTCTGACCGGGCGGCTGGCCCATGCCGCGGGCATGGGGGCATCGCCACAGCGCCTGTCGTTTCGCGTGACCGGTATGGTCCTCACCCTGGCCATGATCACGCTGGCGGGGCTGGCGAATGTGTTTCACGCGCTGATCTGAATTGACGGCGCGCCTGTTCATGTTTCCGACAACGGGCTTCCCGTGCGTGAAAATATCGGCAATCATACTATCCTTGATCGTCAGGCGGGCCATAACCGCCACAAGGGAGGAAAAAGAATGTGCCGAATTTTCGCCGGGCAGGACCCGGAACGCTATGAACTTGAAACCCGCCGGATGCGTCTGAATGGTCAAAGCACGAGCATCCGGCTTGAGAAATCCTTTTGGGGGATCCTGGACGAGATCGCCGCGAACGAAGGCATTTCGACACCCGCTTTCGTGTCGAAGCTGCATGGTGAAGTGCTTGAACTGCATGGCGAATCCAAGAATTTCACCGCCCTGCTGCGCTGCACCTGCCTGGTCTACCGCGAACAGCCCGCCGCGGCCGCGAAGGCCCAGATCGCGGCCGAGTAGCACCCGGCCCGCGATGTAGTAACCGTTTACTACCCGCGCCAGAAGCGCATTGGTAATCTTTCCGGACCAAACCACAATCCGGAGGGAGCAATGGCCAAAGCCATTCACAGCATGATCCGCGTGCTCGACGAGCAGCGGTCGGTGAATTTCTACAACCAGGCATTCGGACTCGAGATCGCCGACAGGCTGGATTTCGAGAAATTCACGCTGGTCTATCTCAGCAATGACGAATGCCCGTTCGAACTTGAACTGACGGTCAACAAGGGGCGGGAGGAGCCCTATGACCTTGGCGACGGCTACGGCCATCTGGCCGTGCTGGTCGAGGATCTGGAGTCCGAGCACGCCCGGTTCGAGGCCGCTGGCCTGAACCCGCGAAAGATCGTTGAATTCGCCCCCGACGGCAAACTCGTGGGCAAGTTTTTCTTCGTGGCCGACCCGGATGGCTACGAAATCGAGGTTCTTCAGCGCGGCGGTCGTTTCAAATAAGCCGCGCAAGCATCTGAAAAGGGAGGAAAACAAAGATGAAAGACACAACCAGCCAAAGGGGCCTGACGCGGCGCGAATTGCTGTCGCGCTCCATGGCCGCCGGCGCCAGTTTTGTCGTCGGCGCGGGCTATGTCGCCAGCACCGATGCGGCCTGGGCGATGGAAACCACCGCGCTCAAACCCGAGACCATGGCCACGCTCATCCAGATGGCGCGCGATATCTATCCGCATGATCATGTGGCCGATGAATACTACGCGATTGCCGTCAAGGGATATGACAGCGCCGAGGCCGCCCCGGGCGTCGAGGCCGGCATCGCCGCGCTGAACGCGGCGGCACAGGGCAAGGGTCATGCCGATTACCTTTCGGTGGGCTGGGAGCGTGACCGCGTGGACATCCTGCGCGGCATGGAGGACAGCGCATTCTTCCAACAGATCCGCGGCGGGCTGGTGACCGGCCTCTACAACCAGAAGGCCGTCTGGCCACTCTTTGGCTATGAGGGCGAGAGCTTCTCCAAGGGTGGCTATCTCGAAAACGGCTTCGACGATATCACCTGGATCTGAGGAAGGACTGGAACATGGCAAAGACATTCGATCTGAACGACGATTCCGTCGTCGTCGTGATTGGCACGGGCGCCGGTGGCGGCACCCTCGCCAATGAACTGGCACAAAAGGGCGTAAATGTCGTCTCGCTCGAGGCGGGCGCCTGGCACGAGCCGCAGGATTTCATCCAGGATGAATGGGCGAGCTTCGGGCAACTGGCCTGGCTCGATCCGCGCACGACATCCGGTGACTGGCGTGTCAGCCGCGATTTCGCCGGTCTGCCGGCCTGGATCGTGAAATCGGTCGGCGGCTCGGCGGTGCACTGGGCCGGCGCCTCGCTGCGCTTTCAGGAACACGAGTGGAAGGCGAAAACGACCTATGGCGATGTAACCGGCGCATCGCTGCTCGACTGGCCCATCAATGCCGACGAGATGGACCCTTGGTACACCAAGGCCGAGGACAAGCTGCATGTCACCCGCACCGGCGGGCGCCCTGGCCTGCCCGGCAACAACAACTTCAAGGTGTTCGAGGCCGGCGCCAAGAAGCTGGGCTACAAGGACGTGCACACGGGCCGCATGGCGATCAAGAGCAGTGACAGTGCCGATGGCGTGCCCTGCCAGCAGATGGGCTTCTGCTTTCAGGGCTGCAAGGTGGCCGCCAAGTGGTCGCCCAGCTACGACGAGATCCCGCAAGCGATCGAGACCGGCAACCTGGAGCTGCGTACAGAGGCGCATGTGCTGCGGATCGAGCATGACGACAGCGGCAAGGTGACAGGCGTGGTCTATGCCGATGCCGAGGGCAACGAGCAGCGGCAGGCGGCGCGGGTGGTCTGTGTCGCGGGCAATTCGATCGAGAGCCCGCGTATCCTGCTCAACTCCGCCTCGTCGATGTTCCCCGACGGGCTGGCGAACAGCTCGGGCCAGGTGGGGCGCAACTACATGCGCCACATGACCGCATCGGTCTATGCCATCTTCGACCAGCCGGTGCGCATGTGGCGTGGCACGACCATGGCCGGCATCATCACCGACGAGGCGCGTCACGACCCGTCGCGCGGCTTCGTCGGCGGGTACGAGATGGAAACGCTCAGCATCGGCCTGCCCTTCATGGCCGCCTTCCTCGATCCGGGCGGCTGGGGGCGCGAGTTCACCACCGCGCTCGACGGCTACGAGAACATGGCCGGCATGTGGCTGGTGGGCGAGGACATGCCGCAGGAAACCAACCGGGTCACCCTCAACCACGACGTCAAGGACCAGCACGGCATGCCAGTGGCCAATGTGCATTTCGATGATCACCCCAACGACATCGCGATGCGCAACCACGCGTGGCAGCAGGGATCGGCGATCTACGACGCGATGGGCGCCACCCGCACCCTGCCCACCCCGCCCTATCCCAGCACGCATAACCTCGGCACCAACCGGATGTCCGAGAACGCGCGCGACGGCGTGGTCAACAAATGGGGCCAGACCCACGATATCGACAACCTGTTTGTCTCGGACGGCTCGGTCTTTACCACGGGGGCGGCCGAAAACCCGACGCTGACCATCGTGGCACTGGCCATCCGGCAGGCCGATCATATCGCCGGCGAGATGTCGCGCGGCAATCTTTGAGGCCCGAGTCCCCGTCCCGGCACACCCCATGTGTGCCGGGGCCCTTGCCCGCCGATACGCGGTTCCCTGCCGCTCGGCGGGCTTTTTGTTGTCCGACGCCGGAAAATCCACTACCCTGAGTTGCGTAAGGCCCGAAAAGCCGGGATCACACAGGAGGTGTCTTTTGCCCAGACTCCATGACCGCGTGACCAGACAGGAGCAGCCCAGACCCAAGCGCCGCGCGCTGTTCATCGGGCTTTTGCTGCTCTC
>JANSYB010000390.1 GCA_024742655.1 Paracoccaceae bacterium
ATCGGCATCGACCCGGGCTATCCTGTCGCCCCAAAGGCGCAACACCATCGCCCTGGCCACCTCGAACCCGGCGTCGCGGTAAACGGCCGCGATCACCGCCTCCATCGCATCACCCAGCAGGGCCTGTTTGCGCCGGCCACCAGACATCATCTCCGACCGGCCCAGCTTCAGCACGACCCCAAGGTCGATTTCGCGCGCCACCTCGGCGCAGGCCTCCTTGCGCACCAGCGCGTTGAACCGCGGCGCCAATTGCCCCTCGGCGGCGGCTTTGTCATGTTCCAGCAACGCCTCG
The DNA here is from genome assembly GCA_024742655.1 of Paracoccaceae bacterium. Taxonomy (GTDB): domain Bacteria; phylum Pseudomonadota; class Alphaproteobacteria; order Rhodobacterales; family Rhodobacteraceae; genus Roseovarius. Next base: position 293 of record JANSYB010000390.1, read on the forward strand.
GCCATTACCAGGCCCAGCACCCGGTCACCGAGAAATTCCAGCCGTTGGTTATCATCGCGATTGGCCGAGGACATGGACGAATGCGTCACCGCCCGCACCAGCAGGTCCGGCCGGGTGAAGACATGCCCCAGCCGGTCCTGAAACGCCTGCAATTCGGCCGACAGCTTCATTCCAGCTTCTCGAAGAAGCGATCCCCCCGCCATGTCCAGAAGAACAGCATCGAACGCCCCGCAGACGAGAACACGACCCGCCCGGCGCGACCGATCAGGTTCTCGTATGGCACGAAGCCCACGCCCTGCGCCGTCAGGGGCGCGCGGCTGTCGGTGGAGTTGTCGCGGTTGTCGCCCATGAAGAAATAATGCCCCTCGGGCACGTTGAACACGCCGGTGTCGTCATAGCGCTGGCTGGTGATGTTCAGAATGTTGTGCGCGTGGCCATTGGGCAGGGTTTCGATCTGGCGGGATTTCTTGCAGATTCCGCCCATGCCCACGGCGCCGTTTTCACATTGCGGCACACGCTGCAATGGGCCCTGGCGCTCCAGCACCTCCTCGAAGACGCCCGCATCCTCGAGCTTGACCGCCGTGCCGTTGATATGCAGCACGCCCGCCTTCATCTGGATCTGGTCACCGGGCATGCCGACGACCCGCTTGATGTAATCGGTGCCGTTCACCGGGTGACGGAAAACGATGATATCGCCGCGTTCCGGCTCATTGCCGAACAGGCGCGTGTTGTCCCCGTTCAGAAACCCGCAGATATTCTGCGCGTCTATGTCGATCCCGAAGCGGGGCATGCGGATGTTGGGGCAGGACGCGTAGGAATAGCCATAGGCCATCTTGTTGACGAACAGGAAATCCCCGATCAGCAACGTGTCCTTCATCGACCCGGACGGGATCCAGAACGGCTGAAAGAAGATCGTGCGGAAAATCCCCGCGATCACGAGGGCCCAGAAGACCGTCTTGACCGTTTCCCAGATCGTGCCGGATTTTTTCTCTTCGGCGGCCATCTGCCATCCTCCGCTAGCTCACTGGCGCTACATGCGGGGCCGGGGCCGGGGTGTCAAGGCAGCGGCTGTTCACCACGGGTGCTTTGCCTTGCGTGCCGCGCGATTCCGGATGGCCGATTTGCAAACATCGCGCGCGCCGATAGACTTGAACACCCAAGCTGGACAAGAGGGCGGCCATGGCACTCAAACTGGAAGATCCGGACCTATCGGGCGACCTCGATGCGATCAAGGCGCTGTTTCGCAGCTATGCCGACTGGCTCGAAACCGACCATTCCGTCGGTCCCGAGACCCACGGGATAGACCGCGAGATCGAAAACCTGCCCCGGCCCTATGCGCCGCCGGACGGCGCGTTGATCGGGGCCCGCGTAAAGGGCCTTGCGGGATATGCCGGCTGTATCGCGCTACGGCGTTTCGATGCGACCACCGCCGAGGTCAAACGGCTTTACGTTCTGCCCGAAGCCCGCGGACGGCAGATCGGCGAGGCGCTCGTCGCGGCGTTGCTCGATAAGGCGCGCGCGCTTGGATATGCGAAGGTGATACTTGACGTTGGCGACTATCAGGGCCCCGCCCGGGCGCTTTATGCAAAAAGCGGCTTTGCCGAGATGCCGACCAGCGATCATATTTCCTATCCCGGCGTCATTTTCATGGCCTGCACGTTTTGAGCGTCAGTGCCTGGCCGGTCATTGCCCCACCACGATCGGCCGCGCCTCGATCACCACATAGGCCTGCGCCCAGGGGTGATCGTCCGTCAGGCTGACGTGAATGATCGCCTGGTAGCCCTCCGGCGTCATTTCGGCCAGACGTTCGGCGGCCCAGCCGGTGACCTGCATTGTGGGCTGGCCGGTATCGATATTGCTGACGGCCATGTCCTTCCACGCGATGCCCATGCGCAGACCCGTGCCAAGCGCCTTGGAACAGGCCTCCTTTGCGGCCCAGCGTTTGGCATAGGTGCCGGCCACGTCCTTGCGCCGTTCGGCCTTGCGCTGTTCGACCTCCGTAAAGACACGGTTGCGAAACCGGTCGCCGAACCGCTCGAGCGTGCCTGCGATGCGGTCGATATTGGCCAGATCCGTTCCGATCCCCAGGATCATCGCCTACCCCCTCATGCCCGGAACAACGGGAAACTGACCCCAAGCGCCCAGGCCAGCGCCAGACCAAGCGCCAGCCCGGCCGCCAGCGGGCCGGACCGCGCCGCCGTCACCCGGCCCATATACCCGAAGCTGAGATAGAACAGAACGATCACGGGCGCGATCATCAGGAGGAAAAACAGCCCCTCGAAATCCAGCGCGACCGCAACGCCCAGAGAGGCCAGGAACGCGCCCCGCCCGGTGATCCGCTGCCAGACGGGCGCATCATGCACCAGCCAGCTGTCGGCCAGCATGAAAGGCACCGCGCCGAGGCTCAGGGCGGCGATGATCGCCCACCGATCGCCCACCGGCCAGAAATTCGCGCCATACCGGTCCAACGCAAAGCCGAAAATGCCAAGGGTCCACAGGATCAACAAGACGGCGGCCACCGGCGCGAGGCCACCGGGACGACGGTCCAGCCACCATAGCACGGCCAGTTGCACGGCGCCGTAGATCGCCAGGTGCAGCGCAAGATAATCGGCCACCAGAACGGGCAGAATGCGCGTGTCGACCGGTGCGGCCAAAAGTGGCGCCGCCACCGCCGGGATCAGCGCGGCGGCAAGAAACGCCCGCGCGCCCATCGGCGGCTCCGGCACTTCGGTCGCGGGCAGCAGGCGCGCCACCGGCGCAAACAGAATCGTGATCGCCGCAAGCAGACCCAGAAGGGCCCAGCCGGTCGGTCCGACCAACACCGCGCCATCGCGGCCATAACTGTCGTTGAGCCAGTCCAACGCCGCGTGTTGCCCCGCGCGCGAGTGCAGGATCGCCACATGTTCCACCGCCGGCGCGATCTCGACCGCCCGCCGCACGTCCGGCGCGGCCTCACCTGTGACGCGTTCGGCGAACGCGCGCAGGCCCGGCTCCCATGCGCCGGTGATCAGCAACATGTCCTGCGGGTGGGTCGGCGTCACCGCCAGCGAAAAGGCCGACAACAGGACCAGCGGTCCGACACCCTCGGTCTCGGCCGCCACGCGCACGAGGATATCGGTGGCCATGGAATGGCCCAGCAGGGCCACGGGTCTATCGCCCTGACGCGCGGCCTCGATCACGTTCTGCGTCTGCGCCATCAACAGCTGCGTGGTCCCGTCGATCGCCGAGACATCACCAGACATCGGGTCGGGGTGGCGCCCGTGGCCTTCGAAATCAAAGGCATGGACCGTGTAGCCCGCCCGC
>JANSYB010000547.1 GCA_024742655.1 Paracoccaceae bacterium
CACAAATCGAGAGGGTGACGGCGTGGCCAGCGCAGCATTTGAAGAAATCGTCGAGGATTTCGAGTTTCTGGACGAATGGGAAGACCGGTATCGCTATGTCATCGATCGCGGCCGTGCGATGGCGCCGCTCGACGAGGCGCTTAAGGTGCCGGCCACCAAGGTCGATGGCTGCGCCAGCCAGGTCTGGCTGCATCCGCAGATCGAAGAGGGAGCATTCCGCTTTGACGGGGATTCCGATGCGATGATCGTGCGCGGCCTGATCGCGGTGCTGCGCGCGCTTTACAATGACACGCCGGTATCGCAGGTGCCCGCGATCGACGCCCATGCGGAACTGGCGCGGCTGGGATTGAACGATCATCTTTCCGCGCAGCGCTCCAACGGGGTGCGCGCGATGATCGACCGGATCCGCACGGTGGCGGCCGGCGCGCAGTGAACCCGGTGTCGGGCATCGGGGGCGCTGCCCCCGAACCCCCGGGATATTTCAGGCCAGAAGAAACACCGGGTCAGCCCCGGTCTGCGGCCCGTTCAAGCGCCCTGGTCAGGTCACCATACCCCGTGAAGCGGTATTCATATGCCAGCCCCAGGCGGCGGGCGCAGTCCTCGGCCTTGGCGCGCAGGGCCGGGTCATCGGTCTGGGCCTGGTAGACCAGCTTGGTGTAGTTGCCGAAGAGCATGTCGCGCAACTCGGGGTGACGGTCGAGCCCCATGGGCTTCCACACGAAGGCGTCGAACTGCTTGACCAGGAAGTCGGTCAGGTAGAACGCCGTGATCTCGTCGCGGGCGGCGAAGGTGTCGTTGCCCTCGAAGAACGAATAACAGTGCGGACCCGCGACCATCTCGACACCCAGGGCGTCGCATCGGGCCTTGAGCTGTCCGCCGGTGCCGCAATCGGCATAGACGACGAAAATGCTGTCATAGGCCCCGGCATGGCGCCGGACCGCCTTTTCCACCTCTTCGGTGATCCGGTCGGGGTAAAGATGCAGCTTGGCGGGCAGGCAGGTCAGGTCCATGTGATCCCAGCCATTGGCCCGGATCAGCGCCAGGATCTCGCGCGCCAGCGCGCCGCAGGCGATCAGCAGGATGCGACCGGAGCCGGTGCGGGCAAACCCGTCTTCGGTCAGGATGCTGTCGCTTGGCAGATCGCTCATGGCGTGTTCCCGAATTGCAAACGGCCCGCACGTCCGGGGCGGGCCGCTGTCATGAAACCGTCGCGCGGGTCGTTCAGCCGGTGGCGCCCTGGTTATGCTTGCGCCCGACGAGTTCCTTGGCCGTTTCCACGGCCACGGCCGCATCGCGGCAATAGGCGTCGGCACCGATGGCCTTGCCGAATTCCTCGTTCAGCGGTGCGCCGCCCACCAGCACGATATAGTCATCGCGCAGGCCCTGTTCGACCAGCGTGTCGATCACGACCTTCATGTAGGGCATCGTGGTGGTCAGCAGGGCCGACATACCCAGGATATCGGGCTGTTCGGTTTCCAGCGCCTCGAGGTAGTTCTCGACCGGGTTGTTGATGCCCAGATCGACCACTTCGAAGCCCGCACCCTCCATCATCATGCCGACGAGGTTCTTGCCGATATCGTGGATGTCGCCCTTGACGGTGCCGATCACCATCTTGCCCACACGCGGCGCGCCGGTTTCGGCCAGAAGCGGCTTGAGGATGAACATCCCCCCCTTCATCGCGTTCGCGGCCAGCAGCACCTCGGGCACGAACAGAATCCCGTCGCGGAAATCCTTGCCGACGATGGTCATGCCGCCGACCAGCGCCTCGGTCAGGATCTTGTAGGGGGCCCATCCGCGTTCAAGCAGGATGTTGACACCTTCCTCGATCTCTTCTTTCAGACCGTCGTAAAGGTCGTCCCACATCTGCTGGACAAGTTCTTCGTCATCCAGTTCCGACAGGATGATATCGTCTTCTTCATCGGACATAGGTGGTTTCCCTGACTTGATCGCGCATGCGCGGGGTGTTTCCTTCTGGCCAGCTTTTGACAGGTTGTCGCAGCGGCACTTTGCGAATTGCGACATGGGCCGCGCCGGTTCCGACTTATAGAACGAATTTGCATCCGAATGGTGTGAAATATCTTGATAGAAGCCATGAGTTTATTGCAATTGTTCACTTTATGTTCCAATTTGGGGCATGACCAGAAGATCTTCAACCGTATCGCCGGGCCTGGCCGTGCGGGGCCGTGGCGCGATCAGCAACCGGCCCGGACGCTTCGAGCTGCATGATCGTGTCGCCGAGGAGGATGGCTGGTGGCCTGCCGCGCCAAAGAAGACGCTCAGAACGCAGCTGAGTGTCGAACGTCCACGCCGGGCCATCACCTATAACCGGTCGCCGGATCTGCCGTTTGATCGCTCGATCAATCCCTACCGGGGGTGTGAGCATGGCTGCATCTATTGTTTTGCCCGTCCGACGCATGCGTGGCTGGGCCTGTCGGCGGGGCTGGATTTTGAAACCCGGCTCGTGGCGCGCCCGGATCTGCCGGA
>JANSYB010000141.1 GCA_024742655.1 Paracoccaceae bacterium
ATTGCCAGAAGCCCGGCACAGACCGCCACGGTCCTGAGTGCGCCCACCCCGCCCACGATGCCCAGAACGAACGAGACAAGGGTCAGCGAGAACAGCAGCAGAAACACCGAACGGTAGTTGAAATAGACCGCCGCGCAGGACCCTGCGAGAAGCGCCGTATAGTAGTAAATGACGAACTGCGTCGTCGAAAGTCCGAGGACCAGATTACCTGTGTCTTCCATAACTCAGCCCCCCTTATTTCGGATGCCGCAGGCGCGGGTTGGTGAGGATTGCCCCCACATCCGCCGCCAGATTCAGCAGGATGAATGTCGCCGCGAAGATCAGGCAGCAGGCCTGAACCACCGGGAAATCCCGTTTCGACACCGCGTCGACAAGCGCCTGTCCGATGCCCGGATAGACATAGACCACCTCGACCAGGACCACCCCGGTGATGAGGTAGGCCAGATTCAGCGCGACCACGTTGATGATCGGCGCCCAGGCGTTGGGCAGGGCGTGCTTGACGATGACTTTCCACGGCGGGGCCCCCTTGAGGCGCGCCATCTCGATATAGGGCGAGGCCAGAAGGTTGATGATCGCGGCCCGCGTCATGCGCATCATGTGCGCCATGACCACCAGAACCAGCGTCAGCGCCGGCAGGAAGGTGCGTTCAAGCTTGTCCCACAGGGACATCCCCTCGCTCAGGCTCGCGATGGCGGGGAACATGCCCCACTTGACCGCGAAGAACAGGATCAGGATGTAACCGAGAAAGAATTCCGGCGACGAGATGAACGACAATGTCACCACGTTGGCCGTGCGGTCGAAGATCGAGTTGCGCAGAAGCGCCACGATCACACCCAGAACGATCGAAACCGGAACGGCGATCACGGCCGCGTAGGCCGCAAGAAACAGCGTGTCCTTGAACCGTTGACCGATGATCGAGATGACCGGCTCCTTAGTCACGATCGAACTGCCGAAATCGAACGTGACAGCGTCCTTGAGCCACGCCAGATATCTCACGACCGCCGGTTGATCCAGTCCCATCTCCTTGCGCAGTGCGGCAAGGTTCTCTTCGGTAGCGCCCTGTCCGAGCACCGCTTGCGCGATGTCGCCGGGCAGCAATTCAACCATGAAGAAGATGATGACTGAGATGACCAGCAAAATAACAAGCCCGAGACCAAGTCGCTGGCCCACGAGTTTTGCAATGTCTCCCATGTGTCCCTCCTGCTGTTGGTGTTGACCCAAGGCCAAGGCCCGTGGTCAGCATAACAGTTTTTTGTTCTTTTGCTTCTTCAGGGAAAATGACTCTTTTCGGCACGTCCCCGTCAGAAGGTTAAATCAAGGCTCCGAAACATCTGTCTCAGGGCCATAAAGCAAGACCCCGGCGCCTGAGCGCCGGGGCTTTTGTTATCAGCCTTCAAACCACCAGCGGCTGCAGGCGCGTGCGCCATCCATCTGCCAGCTGGCCGCAAGGTCCGGACCGTGCTGCACGTTCTTGCGGCGCGCATACACGAAGTTCGGGAAGAACGGGATGACGGTGCCGCCATCGTCCTTGGCCAGAATGGCCATCTCGCGGTACATCTCGGCGCGCTTGGTGTCGTCCAGTTCGGCCTTGGCCTGCAGAAGCAGCTCGTTGAAGCGCTCGTTCTGCCAGCGGCTTTCGTTCCAGGCCGCGTCGTCCTTGTAGGCCAGCGAGTACATCACGTCCGGCGTCGGGCGCGCACCCCACTGCACCGCACACCATGGCTTTTTCAGCCAGACATCCGAGTAGTAGCCGTCATTCGGCTCACGGTTGACGTTGATGGTGATACCGGCGGCCTTGGCGTGCTCTGCATAAAGAACGCACATGTCCACCGCGCCCGAATAGACCGAGTCCGCGACGCTGAGGTTCACGGTCAGGCCCTCTGCCCCGGCCTTCGCCAGAAGCGACTTGGCCTGATCGGGGTCATACGGCGTCTGCTCGATATCGTCGGGCCAATAGGGCATGGCCGGCGAATGGTGGAAATCGTTGCCCATGGTGGCCGCGCCGAATGCGATCTTTTCGATCAGTTCATCGCGGTTCACCGACAGTTTCAGCGCGTTGCGCACATCCACATTGTCGAACGGCGCGGTGTCGCACAGCATCGGCATCGTGATCGCCGCGGCGGAGGGCACGTTGTCGATCTCGATGTTGGGGTCGCGCTGCAGCAGGGCGAGCGTCTTGAGCTCAAGCTGCGTGATCGCATCCACGTCGCCCGTGACCAGCGCCGTCTGGCGCGCGTTCGGGTCATTCAGAACGATCAGTTCGATCGCATCGAAATAGGCGCCTTCGAGGTGCCAGTCATCGTGGCGCACGAGGCTGTAGGACACCCCGAATTCGGTGTTGGTCAGCTTGTACGGGCCGCAGCCGTCACCGCTCTGCCAGTTCAGCGTGCCATCGTCATTGGCAGGGCAGATCGGCAGGTGGTAGTCGGTCATCAGCCACGGCAGGTCGGCGTTGCCGCTGCCCAGCTTGACCGTGACAGAGTTGTCGCCGTTGTCGACGATATCCTCGACGTCGGCCAGCAGGGCCTTCGCGGCCGAGGTCGTATCGTCCCCGCGGTGGTGGTTCATCGATGCGATCACGTCCGCCGCGGTTACCTTGTTCCCACTGTGGAACGTGGCCCTGTCATTGATCTTGAATGTCCATTCCTTCGCGTCGGGCGAGGCACTCCATTCCGAGGCCACGTCCGGACCAAGCGAGCCATCGGGCTCGATCAGGGTCAGGAAGCTGCGGAAGGTGCGCACCAGTTGGATCATCGAGAAGGTCACATAGGTGCCCGGATCGTGCGTGTCCGACGTGTTGCCGTCATGCGCACCAAGTCGGAACGTGCCGCCGCGGGTCGGTGCCGCTTTGGCCGACGTGGTCCAAAGACCGGTCGCGGCCGTAGACGTCATACCTGCGGCCATCGCGTAGTTCATGAAAGAACGTCGAGAAATGCTGCCGGTACGTGCAGCTTCTGCAAGACGGTCCATCAGAACCTTATCAGTTGAATTGGTCATGTTTTCTCCCTGTGAAGTTTTGTCGTCGCAAGAACCCGATCTTGCGCCAGGCTCAGCCTCGAAGCTTCCATGCGGTTTATCCTGGTGGGCAGCCTGAATGCGACATGCATTTAACAAAACACGAAAAAAACGGCTATGCTACCCCGTATTCATGCCCGTTCAACTTTTTTTGTTCACGTTCAAAGCCTAAACTTCGGAAAGAAAGGTAATATTCCAAGCGGCTTGCGGGTATTGTCATTCGTTGTGTGACCGTTTGGTCAAAAAACGACATCACACGGATATGACGGCGCCGGACCGGCCAGCCAGCCAACCGGCCACGCGAAGCGACTCAATCCCCGCGCCGCGCGCGCAGCTTGGCAAAGTAATCCAGCCGCTTCTTCAATTCCCGCTCGAAGCCGCGTTCGACGGGCTGGTAAAGCACCGGCCGCTTCATGCCGTCGGGAAAGTAGTTCTGCCCTGAAAACCCGTCTTCGGCATCGTGATCATAGGCATACCCGTCGCCGTAGCCCTGTTCCTTCATCAGCTTGGTGGGCGCGTTCAGGATATGTTTGGGCGGTGGTTCACTTCCGGTTTTTCTGGCCTCGCGCAGGGCGGCCTTGTAGGCCGCATAGCCCGCGTTCGACTTCGGCGCGAGCGCGAGATAGGCCACCGCCTGCCCCAGTGCCAGCTCACCCTCCGGGCTGCCGAGGCGCTCATAGATTTCCCACGCATGCAGACAAACCGTTTGCGCCTGCGGATCGGCCAGCCCGATATCCTCGATCGCCATGCGCGTGATACGCCGGGCAAGGTAGCGCGGATCCTCCCCCCCGGCCAGCATCCGCGCCAGCCAGTAGAGCGCCGCATCCGGGTCCGAGCCGCGCACCGATTTGTGCAGGGCCGAAATCAGGTTGTAATGCTCATCGCCAGATTTGTCGTACTTGGCCGCGCGTTTCATCAGGCGCGACGTCAGCGCGCCGGTGTCCAGCTTGCCGTCCACCTTCCAGGCCGCCACCTGTTCGATCAGGTTCAGCAGGGCGCGCCCATCCCCGTCGGCCATTTCCAGCAACCCCTCGCGCGCCAGCCCATCCAGAGGCAACTCGATCCCCAGTTCATGTTCGGCCCGCTGCGCCAGCCGCTCAAGGTCGGCCAGCCCCAGCCGGTCCAGCACCAGAACCTGCGCCCGGCTCAGCAAAGCGGCATTGAGTTCAAAGCTGGGATTCTCGGTCGTGGCCCCCACCAGAAGGATCGTGCCATCCTCCATATGCGGCAGGAACCCGTCCTGCTGCGCCTTGTTGAACCGGTGGATCTCGTCCACGAAAAGCAGCGTTCCCTGCCCGTTGCCGCGCCTGTGCCGGGCCTCCTCGAACACCTTGCGCAACTCGGGCACGCCGGTGAAAATCGCGCTGATCTGGACGAAATGCAGGTCCGTTTCATCCGCCAGCAGCCGCGCGATGGTGGTCTTGCCCACGCCCGGCGGCCCCCAAAACACCAGCGAGGACAGGCTGCCCGAGGCCAGCATCACGCCCAGCGGCGCCTCCGGCCCCAGCACTTGGTCCTGACCGATCACATCGGACAGTTTGCGCGGCCGCAGCCTGTCGGCCAACGGGCGCGGCGCGGTATCGGGAATGGCATCCGGGGCCTTATCGAACAGATCGGCCATCTACAGCCGGAACCGCATGGTCATGCGCCGGGTGCCGCGCTGCACCCCGAGGTTCAGAAACCGCCCGCCTTCGGCTAGCAGCGCCTCGGCCGTCGCACTGTCGGGAACGGCCACATCATTGATGTCACGCAGGATATCACCACGCCGCAGGCCCGCCCGCGCCCCGATCCGGCCCGGATCCTCGACGATGGCCCCCGCCGCTGTGAGCGACAGGCCGTGTTCCGCGATCACCGCCGGGTTCACGGTGGACAGCACCATCCCGGGAATGGCCGACCGCTCATCGGTCGTCAGGGTCGCGCGGGGCGGCTGATCGGGCGCCCCGGCAAGGGTCACGGCGATCTCTTCGGCTTGTCCGTCGCGCAGCCGCGTGATCATCGCCTGTGCGCCCAGCCCGGCCACGGACATCCGGTAGATCATCTCGGACGCGGTATTGACGGGCGCGCCGTCCACCGCCGTGATCACGTCACCCGGGGCAAAGCCGGCCTGCGCGAAGGCACTATCGGGATGAATTTGCGAAATGATCAGACCGCCGGGCTGTGACAGGCCGAGGCCCTCGGCCATGTCGGCGGTCACCGATTGCCCGCTGATCCCCGCCCAGGGACGTTCAAACGCGGTTTTGCCCGCCCGCGCCTGGGCCACGAATTGCGCAACAAGGGCCGACGGAATGGCGAACCCGATCCCGTTCGAGCCGCCCGACCGGCTGAGAATACGGGTATTGATGCCGATCAGGTGCCCGTTCATGTCCACCAGCGCGCCGCCTGAATTGCCCGGGTTGATCGGCGCATCGGTCTGGATGAAATAGCCGCGTGCATTGCCCGTGGCCGTGCCGGACCGCGCAAGGCCCGAGACGATCCCGCTGGTCACGGTCTGGCCCACGCCGAACGGGTTGCCGATGGCCAGCACCAGTTCGCCCACCTCCAGCGTATCGCTGTCGCGCAGCCGCAGCGCGGGCATGGTCTCTGCCCCGTCCAGTTGCAGGATGGCCAGATCGCTGTCCTCGTCCGACAGCAGCACCCGCACCGAATACTCGCGCCGGTCATTCAGCACCACGCGGATATCCGTGGCCTCGCCCACCACGTGATAGTTCGACACCACGATCCCGTCCGCGCTCAGGATCACGCCCGAGCCCAGCGAATTCTGCACCCGTTGCCGGGGCGTGCCGAAATCGCGGAACAGATCCTGAAAAAACGGGTCGTTCTGAAACGGGCTGGACCGGACATTGACGATGCGCCGGGCATAGATGTTCACCACCGCCGGCGCCGCGTTCTTGACCACCGGGACAAATCCCATGCTGATCTCTGCCTGGCTTTCGGGCACGCGCATCTCAGCCGCAAGCGGCGTGGCAAGACAGGCAAGCAGGGCAAGAAAGGCGAGCCGCATGATCCCCCCGGGGCGGTTTGCGTTCCCCCTGATATGCGGAGAAGCCCGCCGGATTGCAAGCCGCGCTTCAGGCGTCGAGCGGGGCGTGCAGCCGGGTTTCGGAGGTGATGATCCCGCCGCGGTTGCCCACCTCGATCGAGCCGTAACGCTGGCGAAAACAGTCAGGCAAGGGCCGGTCACCGGGCATCGACAGCCACAGCCGCAGCAGGTGACGGCGCCGTTCCGGCTCGGGCCAGTCGGTAAAGCCGGTGCGGTCATGCAATTGCGCATGGTTGTAGACGAATTGCATATCCCCCGGTTGCAGGCGCATCCGGATATGCAGTTCGGGATCGTCGGCCAGCGCGTCGAACATGTCGAGTGCGGCGATATGATCGGCCGTCAGGCGCAGGGCCTCGGGAAAACGCTG
>JANSYB010000223.1 GCA_024742655.1 Paracoccaceae bacterium
TCGTCGCTGGCCTCTCAGGCGGCGGAAATCCAGATGGCGCAGGCCGATCTGGCAACATCCGACATGGTATTGCAGGCCGCTTTGGAGACAAAACGCCAATCCGAGATCGAAGCCAACAAGCAGGTCCGCTACCTGACCGTCAGCGTCAAGCCGGTGGCCTCGCAGGATCCCTCCTATCCCAAGGCCTTCGAGAACACCCTGCTTGCGTTTCTGATCTTTGCGGGTATCTACCTGATGCTGTCGCTTACCGCGTCGGTGCTCAAGGAACAGGTCTCAGCATAAGCCATGAAACACGTCGCGCTATCTGGCCTGAGCGTCGGCAACGACCAGCCGCTCACCGTGATTTCCGGCCCCTGCCAGCTGGAAAGCGCGGACCATGCGCAGATGATCGCGGGCACCCTGCAAGAGGCCTGTGCCGCAGCCGGCGCGCAATTCGTCTTCAAGGGCTCTTTCGACAAGGCCAACCGCACCTCGCTGTCGGGAAAACGCGGCCTTGGCATCGACGACGGCTTGAAGGTGATGCAGTCGGTCAAGCAGGCGCTTGGGGTGCCGGTTCTGACCGATGTGCACCTGCCCGGTCAGTGCGCCGCCGTGGCCGAGGTCTGCGATGTGCTGCAAATCCCCGCCTTCCTGTGCCGGCAGACCGATCTTCTGCTGGCTGCGGGCGAAACCGGCGCGGCGATCAACGTCAAGAAGGGGCAGTTCCTCGCCCCCTGGGACATGCCCAACGTGGTGTCCAAGATCGAAAGCACCGGCAACACCCGGATCCTGCTGACCGAGCGCGGCACGTCTTTCGGCTACAACACGCTGGTGGCCGACATGCGCGCCCTGCCCCAGATGGCCGCGACGGGCTATCCGGTGGTGATGGATGCCACCCATTCGGTTCAGCAACCCGGCGGACAGGGCGGCAGTTCGGGCGGCCAGCGCGAATTCGCCCCCGTCATGGCCCGCGCGGCCGTGGCCCTGGGTATCGCGGCCGTTTTCGTCGAAACCCACGAGGCGCCTGATACGGCCCCTTCCGACGGGCCCAACATGATCCCTTTGCACCAGATGCCCGATCTATTGAACCTTTTGATGCAGTTCGACAGCATCGCGAAAAATAACCCCGTCAATCTTTGATACCGAGAGAGTTTACCGTGACCAAACCGCTTGCCGACGTCACCCCCAACACCTGGGCCTTCCTGCGCGACCCGATGATAAAACCGACCGGTTTCCGCGAATATGATGCCCGCTGGAAATACCCCGACGAGATCAACCTGCCGGGCATGACGGCGCTTGGCCTTGGCCTGGGCACACAGATGCAGCGCCGCGGGATCGCCCCGGTGATCGCGGTGGGCAATGACTATCGCGACTATTCACTGGCCATCAAGAATGCCCTCATCGTCGGACTGATGCAGGCGGGCATTCAGGTCAAGGATATCGGCCCGGCCCTGTCGCCAATGGCCTATTTCGCCCAGTTCCACCTCGATGTGCCCGCGGTGGCGATGGTCACGGCCTCGCACAATCCCAATGGCTGGACCGGGGTCAAGATGGGCTTTGAGCGGCCGCTCACCCACGGCCCCGATGAAATGGCAGAGCTGCGCGATATCGTTCTGGGCGGCGAAGGACAGGCGCGCCCGGGCGGCGGCTACGAATTCGTCGATGGCGTGCGCGAGGCCTATCTCGACGACCTGGTCGGCGATTTCCGCATGTCCCGCCCGCTCAAGGTGGTCTGCGCCACGGGCAACGGCACCGCCTCGGCCTTCGCGCCCGAACTGTTCGAACGGATCGGGGTCGAGGTCGTCGCCTCGCATAACGAGCTGGATTACACCTTTCCCCACTACAACCCCAACCCCGAGGCCATGGAAATGCTGCACGACATGTCGGCCAGCGTGAAAGCCTCCGGCGCCGATCTGGCACTTGGCTTTGATGGCGACGGCGACCGCTGCGGCGTGGTGGATGACGAGGGCGAAGAGATTTTCGCCGACAAGGTGGGCGTCATCATGGCGCGCGACCTCTCCAAGATTTACCCGAACGCCACATTCGTGGCCGACGTGAAATCCACCGGGCTGTTCGCCGCTGACCCGGAGCTGCAAAAAAACGGGGCGAAGGCCGATTACTGGAAAACCGGTCATTCGCACATGAAACGCCGCGTCAAGGAAATCGGCGCTCTGGCGGGGTTCGAGAAATCCGGCCACTACTTCCTGGCAGAGCCGGTGGGCCGTGGCTATGACTGCGGCATGCGCGTGGCGGTCGAGATCTGCAAGCTGATGGATCGCAACCCGGATATGTCCATGTCCGACCTGCGCCGCGCCCTGCCGGTCACCTATTCCACGCCCACCATGTCACCCTATTGCGCCGATACCGAGAAATACGAGGTGCTGGAGCGGCTGGTGCAGAAACTGGTGGCCAAGCATGAGGCGGGCGCGATGCTGGCGGGCCGTGCGATCAAGGAGGTGGTCACCGTCAACGGCGCGCGGGTGATCCTCGACAATGGCAGCTGGGGTCTGGTGCGCGCCTCGTCGAACACGCCCAACCTGGTCGTCGTGTGCGAAAGTGCCACCTCGGAAGAGGAAATGCGCGCCATCTTCACCGAGATCGACGCCGTGATCCGCACCGAACCCGCCGTGGGCGAGTACGACCAGACGATCTAAGCGGCGTGGCTGCGCCACACAGGATCGTTCATTGAGGGGCCAGCCCCTCAAACTCCCCGGGATATTTCCAGCCAGAAGAAACAAGATCACACACTTTGTTTCTTCTGGCCTCAAATATCCCCGCCGGAGGCTCCGACCCTGGCAACCGGTGCAATGGCCTGCTGGCCGGGATCCGCCCCCGTCCCGGGCGCGGGGTGGGCGGGTGGGCGCGACCGGGACGGGGGCGGCGTCAACACATCGCGCAATAGCGCCAGCGGATGCGCCTTGAGCGACAGCCGGGTGGTAACGTAATCCTCCACCACCTCCTCGCCCAGTGTCATGGCCGGCAGATGGGCGGCCGGCTCCACGATCCCCTCGCCGTCCATGTCGCCCGAAAACAGCGGCAAGGGCTTGTCCCCCGCCAGCGCGCGCGCCTCCCACAACGCCTCGCGCCGGCTCAGCCCCAGATCGGCGAAGGCATCGGCATCGGCCAGCCGGGCCACCACCGCGGGCGCCGTCCCGGCCCGGCGCCACACATCACCCACCGCCAGGTACCCGTTGCCGCGCGCCGCACAGATCCAGCCCGCGTCTTCCTCGCTCAGCCCCTTGACCTGCCGGAACCCCAGCCGCAGCGCCAGCCCGCCCTGCCCATCAGGTTCCAACGCGTTGTCCCAGAAACTGGCGTTGATGCAGACCGGGCGCACCTGCACCCCGTGTTCGCGCGCATCGCGCACGATCTGGGCAGGCGCATAGAACCCCATCGGCTGCGAATTCAGCAGCGCGCAGGCGAAAATGCCCGGGTGGTGGCACTTGATCCACGCGCTGGCATAGACCAGCAGCGCGAAAGAGGCCGCGTGACTTTCGGGAAAGCCGTAGCTGCCGAACCCTTCGATCTGGGAAAAACAGCGCTCGGCGAAGGCCATGTCATAGCCATTGGTGCGCATGCCCTTCAGGAACCGCGTGCGGAACTCGCTGACATTGCCGTGCTTCTTGAAGGTGGCCAGCGACCGGCGCAGCCGGTCGGCCTCTTCGGGGGTGAACCCGGCCCCGATGATGGCGATCTGCATCGCCTGTTCTTGGAACAGCGGCACGCCCAGCGTCTTGCCCAGAACCGCGCCCAGTTCATCCGAGGGAAAGCTGACCGCCTCCTCGCCATTCCGGCGGCGGATATAGGGGTGCACCATGTCGCCCTGTATGGGCCCGGGCCGGATGATCGCCACCTCGATCACCAGGTCGTAAAAACAGCGCGGCCGCATCCGCGGCAGGAAGTTCATCTGCGCACGGGACTCGACCTGAAACACCCCGATACTGTCCGCCCGGCACAGCATGTCGTAAACCCGGCCGTCCTCTGGCGGCAGGGTGGCCAGGCTCCAGCTTTGGCCGTGATGCTGCTCCAGCAGGGCAAAGGCCTTGCGGATGCAGGTCAGCATGCCAAGCGCCAGAACATCGACCTTCAGGATACCCAGCGTGTCGATATCGTCCTTGTCCCAGCAGATGACGGTGCGCCCCTCCATGGTGGCATTCTCGACGGGCACCAACTCGTCCAGCCGCCCCTCGGTCATCACGAAACCGCCCACGTGCTGGCTCAGGTGCCGCGGAAAGCCCTCGATCTCGCGCACCAGCTCCATCACCTGCCGCAACCGGCGGTCATCGGGGTCCAGCCCGATCTCGCGCAGGCGCTGCCGCTCGATCTTGTCGGACGAGGAAAAGAACCCCCACAGCTGCGAGGAAAGCGCGCCGATCGTATCCTGGCTCAGGCCCATCGCCGTGCCCACCTCGCGGATCGCGCGCTTGCCACGGTAGTGAATGACCGTCGCGCACAGCCCCGCCCGGTGCCGGCCGTACCGCTCGTAGATATGCTGGATGACCTCCTCGCGGCGTTCATGTTCGAAATCGACGTCGATATCGGGCGGCTCGTCCCGCGCCTCGCTGACGAAGCGTTCAAAGACCATCGTGCCGGTCTCGGGGCTGACCGAGGTGACGCCCAGGCAGTAACACACCACCGAATTGGCCGCCGACCCGCGCCCCTGGCACAGGATGCCGCGCGACCGGGCAAAGTCCACCACGTCGCGCACGGTCAGGAAATAGGGCTCGTAATTCAGCTTGGCGATCAGCTGCAATTCATGCTCCAGCATGCCGCGCACCCGGTCCGACGCCCCGTCGGGATAGCGCCAGCGCAGCCCCGCATGGGCCAGCCGCCGCAGCCGGTCGGTTGGGCGTTCGCCATCCGCCACCTCACTGGGATATTCATAGCGCAACTCATCAAGTGAGAAGTCCAGAGCGCCGGCAATCTCACCGGCGCGGTGCACCGCGCCCTCGTGCCCCTTGAAAATCCGCAGCATCTCGGCCTCGGAGCGCAGGCGCCGTTCACCATTGGCCAGCGCATCGCGGCCCAGTTGATCGACCCGGCGCCCGGTGCGGATCGCCGTCAGCACATCGGCCAGGCGGCGGCGGCGCGCGTGGTGCATCATCGGCAGGCCCGAGGCGACGGTGGGCAGGTCCAGCTCTTCGGCCAGGGTCGCCAGCCGGTCAAAGCGCGCCGCATCCCGCCCGTCATAATGCGGGGCCATGAGCAAATACATATCCCCA
>JANSYB010000134.1 GCA_024742655.1 Paracoccaceae bacterium
CGCGCCCGCGGTCACCACGACCTGCGCATCACCGGGCTGCCAGTCTTCCATCGCGGCGATGACGATCGGGGCCACATTGTCATTCGCTTCTTCGACAAAGGCGACGCGCTGTCCGGGAAAGAACCCCTGCGCCTTGATCGCGTCGCCCAGCATCGCGGGATCCTTGCGCAGCTCCGCCGCCGGGATGCGGGTCAGGCGCATCTCTTCCTCGCCCGCGGGGCCGATCAACGCGGCGATCACCTCCTGCCGGCGCAGGGCCACGCGCATCCCGTCCTGTCCGTAGATCAGAAGGCCGGCCTTGTCCGGATCAGGCTTGGCGAAATAGGCCGCGGCGTCGCGCGAAGAGAGTTTCATTCCGGCAGGCTGGCCGAGGCGGCCGTCAGGCGTGTGACGATCTGCTCGGCCAGGATGGTCATCAGCCGCGCCTCGGCGTCACGCTCGGCGGCCTGTGTCGCCACGGTCGAGCCAGAGGCCGAATAGCCGGTAAAACTGTCGGCCTTGCCCGACAGCAGGACCGCACCGCTTTGCAGATCGCGCAGGGCATAGGTGACCGTGCCAAGAATGTTGTAGCGGGTCGTGACGTTGTTGGCCGAAATGGCGATCGCCTCCTGGGTCAGTGCGATCGAATAACTCAGACCGTAACGCCCGGGCGACCCGCGCCCGAGGCGCTCCTCGATATAACGGGTCAACAGGTAGGAGGGCCGTCCCGTCGGGGCATCGACAAGGATCGTGTTCTGCAGGCGGGTCGCGGCGCCGGACGGCCCGTAGGCGGGCGCAAACCCGCATCCAGCCAGCGCAGCGGCCGAACTCAGCAGAAAGACGCGGCGGTTAAATGACGACATTCACGATCCGACCGGGGACGACGATGACCTTCTTGGGCTGGGCCCCATCCAGCGACCTGATGACAGCATCGTTGGCCAGCGCGACTTTTTCAACCTCTGCCTTGTCCATATCCTTGGGTACGCTGATTTCGGCGCGGCGTTTACCGTTGATCTGGATGGGCAGTGTCACCGTATCCTCGATCAGCATGGCGGCATCCGCCTCCGGCCAGGGGGCCTCGGCGACCAGACCCTCGCCACCCAGCATGGTCCAGATTTCCTCGGACAGGTGCGGGGTCATCGGCGACATGAGTTGCGCCAGAACCCGCATGGCACGCCACTGCACGGAGGCCGCGGCGCTCGATTTCGAAAGCTGGTTGAAAAAGGCGTAAAGCTTGGCGATGGCAGCGTTGAAGCCGAAGCTTTCAACACCCTTGGTGACCTCGTCGATGGTCTTGTGCATCGCGCGCATCAGCTCGTCATCCATGGCGTTGATGCCAAGCTCGTAGCTGTCCATGATCTCCTGCAGGGACTGATCGAGATCCTTGACCCCCTCGTCACGCATGTCGGCCAGGTCGCGCGCCTTGCGCCAGACCCGCGACAGGAACTTGTGCGCGGCCTCGGCGCCCGCGGCGGTCCATTCCACGTCGCGTTCCGGCGGGCTGTCGGACAGAACGAACCAGCGCGCGGTATCGGCGCCATAGGCCTCGATGATGTTCACGGGGTCGACGACGTTCTTTTTCGACTTCGACATCTTGGCCGACGGGATGATCTCGACCGCCTCGCCGGTGGCCTTCAGGCGACCCTCCTCGACATCCTCGGGCAGGTGATAGACCGGGCGGCCGTTGGCATCGCGGGTCTGGTAGATCTCATGCGTCACCATCCCTTGAGTGAAAAGCGCATCGAAAGGCTCGCACGCCTTCTTGGGCAGGTGGCCGCAGATATGCATCGCGCGGGCAAAGAAGCGCGAATAAAGCAGGTGCAGGATCGCGTGTTCGATCCCGCCGATATACTGGTCGACATTCATCCAGTATTCGGCCTCTTCCATAACCGTGGGCGTCGTGGCGCGCGGCGCGGTAAAGCGGGCGTAGTACCAGGAGCTGTCCACGAACGTGTCCATCGTGTCGGTCTCGCGCTGTGCGGGCTGGCCACAGGCGGGACAAGTGCAATCGCGCCATGTCGGATGCCGGTCCAGCGGGTTACCCGGCGTCGCAAAATCAATCGGCGTGCCGCCCTCGTCATACGGCAGCTCAACGGGCAGGTTCTCTTTCTTTTCGGGCACCACGCCGCAGGCGTCGCAATGCACGACCGGAATGGGACAGCCCCAGTAGCGTTGCCGCGAAAGGCCCCAGTCGCGCAGGCGATACTTGGTCACGCCGGTGCCCCAGCCGGCGTTTTCGGCAAAATCGATGGTGGCGTCGATCGCCTCCTGGCCCGTTGCCTCATCGATCCCGGTGAAATGATCGACCCATTTCACCTTGTCGGTCTTGGGCGGCACGAAGGCCTCGGTGCCCACGGGTTGCGGATCTTGGAGCGCGAAGAACGTGTCGATCACCGGCAAATCGTATTTCCGGCAGAAATCAAGGTCACGCTGGTCATGTGCCGGACAGGCGAAAATCGCCCCGGTGCCGTAATCCATCAGGATGAAATTCGCGATCCAGACCGGCAGTTCCCACTCGGGGTTCAGCGGATGCCTGACCTTGATGCCAGTGTCAAATCCCAGCTTTTCGGCCTTTTCCAGCGCCTCCTCGGTGGTGCCGCCCTTGGCGCACTCGGCACGGAAGACGGCCACCTCGGGGTTGCTCTCGGCCAGTTCCTTGGCCAGCGGGTGATCGGGCGAGATACCCACGAAGCTGGCCCCCATCAGCGTGTCGGGCCGGGTGGTGTAGACCTCGATCGGGTCACCGTCATCCGTACGCTCGAAGCTGAATTGCAAACCGCGGCTCTTGCCGATCCAGTTCTCCTGCATCAGGCGCACCTTGGCGGGCCAGTCATCCAGCGTATCCAGCGCCTCCAGCAGTTCTTCGGAGAAATCGGAAATCTTGAAGAACCACTGGGTCAGCTCGCGCCGTTCAACCTCAGCGCCCGAGCGCCAGCCCTTGCCGTCGATCACCTGTTCGTTGGCCAGAACCGTCATGTCGACCGGATCCCAATTCACCACCGCGTTCTTGCGATAGACCAGCCCCTTGTCGAGGAAATCCAGAAACAGCGCCTGCTGCTGGCCATAGTATTCCGGATCGCAGGTGGCGAATTCACGGCTCCAGTCGATGGACAGGCCCAGGGGTTTCATCTGGCCGCGCATGTCGTCGATATTGCCGTAGGTCCAGTCCTTGGGGTGCCCGCCCGATGCCATCGCCGCGTTCTCGGCCGGCATGCCGAACGCGTCCCAGCCCATCGGATGCAGCACATTGTGACCCGTCGACAGCTTGTAGCGCGCGATCACGTCACCCATCGTGTAGTTGCGCACATGCCCCATGTGGATGCGCCCAGACGGATAGGGAAACATTTCAAGCACATAATACTTGGGTTTGTTCTTGGACCGTTTCGCCCGGAAAATCCCGGCGTCATCCCAGGCCTGTTGCCATCTGGCTTCGATTTCGGCGGCGGTATAGCGCGACATTTGCGGGCTTATCCCTTGGCTGATCCCTGTTCGCTAAGCGTGATAGGCGCATGGGCGCGCCGGGTCCAGTGTCGCGGGCCAAAAATGCGGGGCTTTGCAGGATTCAGAGCGCCCGCTATAACCACCGGCAAACGCATCGGGCAGAGCATTCCATGAAAATCCTGTTTATCCACCAGAACTTTCCGGGCCAGTACAAGCACCTCGCGCCGCTGCTGGCCAGCCGCGGGCATGACTGTCTTGCCCTGACCCTGCGGGTCAAGAAGCCGGCAGACTGGAAAGGCGTGAAAATCATCCCCTACACGCTGCCCGAGCGCAAAGGCCAGAGCCTGCATCCCTGGCTGATCGACCTCGATACCAAGGTGACGCGCGGCGAGGCCTGTTACCGGGCCGCGCGGGCGCTGAAGGAAAAGGGATACACCCCCGACCTGATCCTCGCGCATCCCGGCTGGGGCGAGTCGCTGTTTCTCGGCGATGTCTGGCCGGAGGCGAAAATCGCCCTCTACTGTGAGCTCTATCACCTGTCGGATTACCCGCACCTGAACTTCGATCCCGAATTCGACAAGTCGGATCACGGGCTGCAAACGCTGCGCATTCGGATGAAGAACGTCAACAACCACCTGCATTTTCCCCATGCCCATGCCGGAATCAGCCCGACGCGTTTCCAGGCCGACACCTTTCCGGGCGAGTTCCGCGACAAGATCACCGTCAGCCATGACGGCATCGACACGATAACCGCCTGCCCGATGCCCGATGTGCGGCTGCAGATCGGGGACAGCGTCGACGTGACCCGCAAGGACGAGGTCATCACCTTCATCAACCGCAATCTCGAGCCCTATCGCGGCTACCACGTCTTCATGCGCGCCCTGCCCCGGCTTCTGCGCGAGCGGCCGAACGCCAAGGTCCTGATCGTCGGCGGCGACGAGGTCAGCTATGGCGCGGCCCCGCCCAAAGGCCAGACATGGAAACAGATTTTCATCGACGAGGTGCGCAGCCAGATCCCCGACACGGATTGGGCCCGCGTCCATTTCCTCGGCCGGATACCCTACGACCAGTTCATGCGGCTGTTGCAGGTCAGCCGGGTGCATGTCTACCTGACATACCCCTTCGTGCTGAGCTGGTCCTTGATGGAGGCGATGTCCTGCGAGGCGGCCATCGTGGCCAGCAACACGGCGCCTGTGCGCGAGGTGATTCGCCACGGGGAAACCGGCCGGCTTGTCGATTTCTTCGATGGGGAGGCGCTTGTCGCCGAGGTCTGCGACCTGCTGGAAGACGACGAGGCGCGCCGGGAACTGGGCCGGGCGTCACGCAGGCTGATGCTGGAAAAATACGACCTCAACACCATCTGCCTGCCACGGCAACTGAACTGGGTATCGTCCGTTATGGGTGGGGCAAAGGTCTGACGCGGATCAGAAGCGCTGCGCCTCGCTGCGCAATTGCCGCGCCCGCGCCAGGATCGCATCCTCCACCGCACGCTGCGTTCCCGCCGCGACCGGGCCACCCTGAGTTTGCAGGGCCACCTTGAGGGACCGGGCGTCAAGCGCGGGATCGCTGATCAGAATCGTGGCCCGATAGGCGCTTCCACCGCCCGGCGGCCGGCCAAAACCCGTCGTGATGACGCCGGTGAACGGGTCGGCACTCTGCACCGGCAGAAAATCCAGAACCTGAAGCGATGCCGTCCACAGGAAACGGTTCACCTTGACCCCCGCAGAGCCATCACCGCGGAACGCGTCGAATAGGCTTGTGCCGCTTTGTACGCCGCCATAGGTCGCATTGGGACCCGTTTCCACCTTGTAGGCGTCGGGATCGAGGCGGGCATTCTCGAACGCACCACAAGATGCCAGGAGGGCAACGCCGGCCAGCAGCATGCCGGCAGTCTTGATACGGATGAGGGTCATACTAACGTCCGTTGCTGTTTCCCTACCCTACTATCCAACCGCGCAGACCGGAGCAAGGTGTTTACCTCGATGTCGCGCGACACTGTGCCTTGCGGGCCTTGTCCCCGTGCGTGCGGCTGTGGCACACAGCACCCGTACTGTGTGGCACGAAAGGGACCCGCGTGTGCCTGCAAGAGATCCGTGAAAAAATTCGCATGGCCGAAGCCGAGGCAGGCCGACCGGCAGGGTCGGTCACCCTGATCGCCGTGTCCAAGGTACAACCAGACGCCCGGATCGAGTCGGTCCTGGAACAGGGGCACCGGGTTTTCGGCGAAAACCGCGTACAGGAGGCCGCCGGGAAATGGCCCGGGTTCCGAGACCGGTTCGAGGGCGTGGAACTGCATTTGATCGGACCGCTGCAGACCAACAAGGCACGTCAGGCCTTCGGTCTTTTCGACACGATCCACTCGGTCGACCGCCCGAAACTGGCCAAGACGATTGCGCGCCTGTCCCAGGAGGAGGGGCATTGCCCGTCTCTGTTCATTCAGGTCAATACCGGCGAGGAAGAGCAAAAGGCGGGCATCCTGCCGGCCGATGCCGATGCGTTCGTCGCGCAGTGCCGTGCCCTCGAGCTGCCAGTGCAGGGTCTGATGTGCATCCCGCCCGCCCAGGAAGAGGCCAGCCTGCACTTCGCGCTTCTGGCCAAGATCGCGGAGCGCAACGGCCTGACGGACCTGTCCATGGGCATGAGCGGTGATTTCGAAAAGGCGATTTCGTTCGGCGCGACCCATGTTCGTATCGGCAGCGCGATTTTCGGAGCGCGCGCACATGATTGAGTTTCGTCATGACGAACAATCAGAACGCGTGGCCTGCGCAAAAGCTTTGTGAAAGCTTTTGCCAAATCCTTTCACAAAGGATTTGGTGTCCTTACGATCAAACGGGTGCCGCAGGTGATCTGTTCCGCCACGCGAAACAGGTGATCGGGCCGCAGCGCCACGCAACCCGCCGTGGGATAGCCCGGCCTGCGCCAGCGATGCATGAAAATGCACGAGCCGCGCCCCCGTTCCGCCCGTGGCCAGTTCCAGTCCATCACGATCACCAGGTCATAAAGCGGATCGCCCCGCCGCAACACCTCGTGCGAATGCGGATAGGGCGCGCGAACCATGAGGTTGTAATCCTCGTGCCCCGGATCATCCGACCAAAGATCACCGGGGCGAATGGGCA
>JANSYB010000627.1 GCA_024742655.1 Paracoccaceae bacterium
GCCCTTCGGACCATGTCGACCATGCTGGGCACGCCGCCGGTCAATGTCGATCTATAGCAGGCCCGCAGCCCCCCAAAGCAGGCCAAAACCTATGACTGCCGCGCTGATCGCGGCGGCATAGCCCGCCAGTTTCCAGCGCGAAAAGGGACGTTCCCCGAATGTCCGGCCGTCGATGCCGGAGACCACGATCTTATGCGGCGCTTCTTTGTAGGTGTAGTGCAGGATCCACACCGGCAGCAGGATCCGCCTGTAATGAATGCCGGTCGTGTCCGTGCGGTAGCGGATGGAATGCACGCCGTTGCGGTTGATATGGCGCTTGATCCGGTTGCGGATCAGCAGATCCTTGTCCCGGCGGTTGGCCTCCAGCCCCTCGGCCACGGTCTGATGGTGCTGCTCGGCGGCAAACCCGGCCAGGTAACCCGCGCGGTAGGGGCGCAGGCGGCCGGGGTCGAACTCGTGCAGGATGCCATCCCGGATCAGCGGCGTGACATGGGCGGATGCCGGCACCAGCAGATCGTCGAAGGTGAGGCTCAGGTTGCCCTGCGTTGATCGGGTGCGCCTTTTCTTGCCCGAACCGGTCGTGTATTTGGCCCAGTACTGCACCGCCTCGCGGCTGTCGAAGGTCCAGAACGGTGCATAGAGCCCGGCGACCCGGCCCTGGGTCACGTGCTCGGCCAGATCGTTGGGGGCAGCCAGCCGGCGGCGCACCCAATCCCGCACGTTCTTTCGGCCAGCCTCCTGTGGCACCCGAAAGGCGATCAGCGCCATGGTGTCATATCCGGTGCCGGGGTCGGCCAGAACCACGGGGCCGTCGCAATAGGGGCAGCGCTCTGACAGGGCGGGGCCGGTAAAGGTCACCTGCCCGCCGCAGGCCTCGCAGGCGTGCTCCATCAGCTCAGGCCGGATCCGCGGTTCCTGCGCGGGAACATCGGGGTCATAGCCGAATTCCTCGGCGGCGCGGTGATCGTCGTCTGTTTCCAGAGAACGGGGGGTGCCGCAGCTTTGGCACAAAAGCGCGCCCTGCGCGGGATCGAACCGGCATTGCCCACCACAGGCGGTGCATTGCAACGCGCGCTGGATTGCCATGGCGCCGGGCACGGGGGACGCCATCAGTCGGAATCCATAAGGGCAACGGCGATCTCCAGCAGGATGCGCAGGCGCAGCCAGGCCCGGTCCATCGCGCCCGCCAGATCATCGGTGGCCCCCCAATCGCCGATCACGGTGGCCACGAACCAGACCGCCATCAGCCACAGCGCGATCACCGACCAGCCCGAGACCGTGCGGATGAACCCGGCCGAACCCTGCCTGAGTTCATGCCGGGCCTCGTAGATGCGGATCAGGCGGACGACCTGGCCCATGCCGATCGCGGTCGACAGCGCCAGCAAAACAAGCGTGGCCATCAGCGGGCCGGGGGTCTGGAGGAGGGCGTTCATGTGGGGTAAAATAATACCTAAATCATAACTATATGTTTTTGTGAGTTTTTATCGCGTTATTCGCACTTGAACTGTCTGTGCAAGCGCGTATAACCGCGCAATCCGAATGATATCCCTCTGACCTACGAGGACTAGAGAATGAAAACCTATTCTGCAACTCCGGCAGATGTCGACAAGAAATGGATCGTGATCGATGCCGAGGGCATCGTTCTGGGCCGTCTTGCCTCGATCATCGCCACGCGCCTGCGCGGCAAACACAAGCCCAGCTTTACCCCCAGCCTCGACATGGGTGACAACGTGATCGTCATCAATGCCGACAAGGTTCAGGTGACCGGCAACAAGCGTGAAAAGCCCAATTACTGGCACACCGGTTATCCGGGCGGCATCAAGTCGCGCACCACCGGCCAGATTCTGGAAGGCGCCCACCCCGAGCGCGTTGTCATGCAGGCCGTCAAGCGCATGCTGCCGTCCAACCGGCTGGCGCGTCGCCAGATGACCAATCTGCGCGTCTATGCCGGGGCCGAGCATCCGCACGAGGCGCAAGCGCCCGAAGTGCTGGACGTGAAATCCATGAACAAGAAAAACACCCGGGTGGCACAGTAATGGCTGAAGAAATCAAATCCCTCGAAGGCCTCGAAGC
>JANSYB010000083.1 GCA_024742655.1 Paracoccaceae bacterium
CACGCGATAGGCCGACAGCCCGTCACCCTCGTCGGTCAGCGCCATGCGTGGCTCATGGTGCAGTTCCGGCGCAAGCCCCGCCATCTCCTCGATGGCGATATAGGGCGGGTTCGACACGATCAGGTCATAACGCCCCTCGACCCCTTCGAGCCAGCTGGCGTTGAGAAAGAGGCACCTTTCGGCCACATCAAGGCGCGCCGCGTTCGCGCGCGCCACGTCCAGCGCGGCCGCGGACAGATCCGTCCCCACGCCGGAGGCCCTTGGCCGCGCCGCCAGCAGAGACAACAGGATGCAGCCAGAGCCGGTTCCGATATCAAGCACATGATCGAACGGCCCGGCCAAGGCCGCCTCGACCAGCGTCTCGGTTTCCGGCCTTGGATCAAGCACATCGCCAGTCACCACGAACTCGTGCCGAAAGAACGCCCGGACGCCCGTGATATGCGACAACGGCCTGCGTTGCCCGCGCCTCTCCAGCAACTCCGCCAGCACCTGCTCGGCCTCCGGGCGCACGGTCTCGTTCAGCGACAGGCTCACCCGGTCGGCCGGAATGTTCGCGGCCATCGCCACAAGCAGGCGTGCCTCACGCGCGGCGGTGTCGATGCCTGACCGCTCCAGATCCGTCGTCGCCTGGCGCACCAGGTCGGCCAGCGTTCGGCTCACCCCTCCATCTCCGCCAAAAGGGCCGCCTGCGCATCGGCCGTCAGCGCATCGATCACCTCGTCGAGGTCACCCTGCAAAACCTGGTCCAGCTTGTAGAGCGTCAGGTTGATCCGGTGATCGGTCATACGGCCCTGCGGAAAATTGTAGGTGCGGATGCGCTCTGACCGGTCCCCCGATCCCACCTGCGCCGCGCGCGTGGCGGAGCGTTCGTCATGCGCCTTCTGCCGCTCCATGTCGTAAAGCCGGGTCCGGAGCACCTGCATGGCGATCTCGCGGTTGCGGTGCTGGGATTTCTCGGAACTCGTCACCACGATCCCGGTGGGCACATGGGTAATCCGCACCGCCGAATCGGTGGTGTTCACATGCTGTCCGCCCGCGCCCGAGGCGCGCATCGTGTCGATGCGCAGCTCGCCCGGGTCGATCTGGATATCCACCTCCTCGGCCTCCGGCAGCACGGCCACCGTCGCAGCAGAGGTATGGATGCGCCCGCCGCTTTCCGTTTCGGGCACGCGCTGCACCCGGTGCACACCCGATTCGTATTTCAGCCGGGCGAAAACGCCGTCGCCTCTCACATTGGCCACGACCTCCTTGATGCCGCCCAGTTCGGTCTGCGTCATCTCGATGATATCGAAGGACCAGCCGCGCGCCTCGGCATAGCGCTGATACATGCGCAGCAGATCCCCGGCGAAAAGCGCCGCCTCTTCCCCCCCGGTGCCGGGGCGGATCTCGATGATCGCGGGGCGCGCATCGGCCTTGTCGCGGGGCAACAGCGCCAGTTGCAGCTTGTCTTCCAGTGCGGGCCGGCGCGCCTCGAGCTCGGCCAGTTCCTCGGCGGCCAGTTCCTTCATCTCCGGATCGTCCAGCATCTCTCGCGCGGCCTCGATCCCGGCAAGCAGGTCCTTGTAGGCACGGATTTCCTCGACGACCGGGCGCAGCTCGGCATATTCGCGCCCCAACTGCGCGATATCGCCGCCGCCCTCGGCCATCTGCGCCTCGATATACTCGAACCGCTGCGTGATCTCGTTCAGTCTGTCCACAGGCACCATGCGCGCGGTCTGTCGCATTCGTGACGGTTGGTCAAGCCGCAGGGCTGTGATAAACTCGGCCCATGAAACGTTTCGCGATCCTGTTTCTTCTGACCTCCCCCGCGCTGGCCGACGGAACCTATAACGGCAAGGCGGTGGATTGCTATTGCACCGACAGCAGCGGAGGCCGCGTCGAGCTGGGCGAAAAGATCTGCCTGCATGTGGATGGCAAGAGCTTCATGGCGCAATGCCAGATGTCGCTCAACAACCCGATGTGGCGCAAGGTCTCGGACGGATGCCTGTCATCCTCCCTCGGAAAAGAGCGCCAGCCAACGCTCGACACGGGCGGCGTTCACGCCAAGATCTGACGCCCCGAAGCGCAACCGCGCATAGATCTCGATCTGCGGGCCGTTGGCGCGGATCGTCGTGTAATCCGGAAACCCGAACACCGCCGAGCGGGTGACATAGGTGATCATCCCCTCCTCCACCGACCCGGCCAGAACGCTGGTGCGCGGCGTGTCGCGGATAATCGCATCGAGCCGCGCCAGCCCGTCCTCGCCCGCGCCCACGACCCGCATCGCGCCACCGGCAAGGTCGCGGTTGGTCACCGCCCCCGGCATCTCATGCCATCGCGCCGGGTCCGACGGCGCCATGCGGGCATAGACGGCGACCACGACCAGAAGGCCCAAAATCAACAAAAGCACACCAGCCAGCCACTTCATCCTCGCCCGCCTTTCATCGTTCCCCAAATACTCACGTCACCCGGCCTGACGCCGGGTCCAGCCCCAAAGACAGATCAACTCGCTGATCACATGCGCCCCCGCCACCGCCGTGGCCCCGGTGGTGTCGAAGGGCGGCGAGACCTCGACCATGTCCCCGCCCACCATGTTGATCCCCGCCAGGTCCCGCAGGATCGCCGCCGCCTGCCAGCTGTGCAAGCCCCCCCAGACCGGCGTGCCCGTGCCCGGCGCAAAGGCGGGATCAAGACAGTCGATATCGAAGGTCAGGTAGACCGGCGCGTCCCCGACGATATCCTTGAGCCGCGCGGCGATCTGTGCCGGCGTGCTTTCATGCACCTCGCGCGCGGTGATGGTGGTGACGCCGAGCGTGTCCTCATTGACCGTGCGGATGCCCACCTGCACCGAACGCGCGGTATCGATCAGCCCTTCCTTCACGGCCTTGTAGAACATCGTGCCATGATCGACCCGGTCCATGTCGTCATCGGGCCAGGTGTCGGAATGCGCATCGAAATGCAGCAACGCGACCGGCCCGAATTTCTCCGCGTAAGCCCTTAGAATCGGAAAGGAAACATAGTGATCTCCCCCGATCGCGATACTGCCCGCGCCCGCGTTCAGGATGGTGCGGATATGATCGCTCAGCGCGGCGGGAAAGGCCGGGATATCGGCATAATCAAAGGCCAGGTCGCCATAATCGACGATGGCGAATTCCTCCAGCGGGCTGAACCCGTCCCAGTACATCGGCGGCTCGTAGGTCTGCAGCGCGCTCGCCTCGCGCACCGCGCGCGGGCCAAGCCGCGTGCCCGGCCGGTTGGTGACCGCCTGGTCAAACGGAATGCCGGTGATCGCAAGATCGACCCCGGTCAGGTCCTTGGTATAGCGCCGCCGCAGAAAGGACGTTGCCCCGCCGAATGTGTTCTCGAAGGACAACCCCTTGAGGTCGTCGCGGTCAAAGGCCTGATCGACCTGCCGTTTCGCGTCTTCCAGTGCCATCGTGATGATGCCCTTTCATGGATCGGGGTGGGTGGGTGGG
This sequence comes from Paracoccaceae bacterium, assembly GCA_024742655.1. Classification (GTDB taxonomy): domain Bacteria; phylum Pseudomonadota; class Alphaproteobacteria; order Rhodobacterales; family Rhodobacteraceae; genus Roseovarius. The sequence continues at coordinate 3,456 of JANSYB010000083.1, forward strand.
CGATGCGTGAAAGGGCATCATGCCACCGGTTGCGCCCGCTCGACAAGCCGGGCCAGGAACGACGCGCCCACGGGCGCCACCGCATCGTTGAAATCGAACTCCGGATGATGCAGCCCCGGCCCCTCCCCCTGTCCCAGGAACAGGTAGGCGCCCGGGCGCTGCTGCAGCAAGTAGGAAAAATCCTCGGCCCCCATCTCGGGCGCGAGATCCGTCACCACCGCGGCCGGCCCCGACACCTCGCGGGCCACGTCGGCCGCGAACCGAACGCAATCGGCATCGTTGACCGTCGCCGGATACCCCACCAGCAGCCGCAGCTCAGCCTCGACACCGTAGGCCGCGGCTTGCCCCGCGACGATTTCCTCCATCCGCCGAAAGACCATCTGCTGCACCTCCGGCGAAAAGCTGCGGATCGTGCCGTTCACGAAGGCTGTGCCGGGAATGACATTGTCCACCGTGCCCGTGTGAATCTGCGTGACCGAGACGACAAGATCGTTGCCCACATACTTGTTGCGGCTGACGATCGTCTGGATCGCCTGTACCATGGCGCAGGCCGCCACCACCGGATCGCGCGTTTCGTGAGGCATGGCGCCATGCCCGCCCTGCCCGGTGATGTCGATGAAGAACGTATCGGCGGCCGCCATGATCGGACCCGCCGTGGTCAGAAACGTGCCCTCCGCCTTGCCCGGCAGGGTGTGCAGGGCATAGACCTGCTCGATGGCGTAGCGATCCATGATGCCCTCTTCGACCATCACGCGCCCCCCGCCCGGCCCCTCTTCGGCCGGCTGAAAGATCAGCGCCACGCGCCCGCTGAAATTGCGCGTCTCGGCCAGGTATCGCGCCGCGCCGAGCAGCATCGTGGTATGTCCGTCATGCCCGCAGGCATGCATCTTTCCCGGCACGGCCGAGGCATATTCCAGACCCGTCGCCTCGGGGATGGGCAGCGCATCCATATCGGCCCGCAGCCCGATGGCAGGCCCCTCGCCCTGCCCCTCGATCACCGCGACAAGGCCACTCGTCGCGATGCCTTCCTCGATCTGCGTGATCCCGAAGGCGCGCAACTGCGCAGCCACGAAGGCGGCCGTCTCGTGGCACTTGAATCCAAGCTCGGGATGCCGGTGCAGATGCCGCCGCCACGCGGTCATCTCGTCGGCGAACCCGGCGATACGGTTGATCACGGCCATGGTCTGGACTCCTCTGCCATTGCCCGGCAGGGTCCACTCAACGCCAGAAAGGACGCACGTGCAATGCCCGATGATCCCCTGATCCACGACCCGCATGGCGGTCTGCCCCGCCTGCTCGAGATCATGCGCCGTCTGCGTGATCCGGAAACCGGCTGTCCATGGGATATCGAGCAGGATTTCGGCACCATCGCCCCCTACACGATCGAGGAAGCCTACGAGGTCGCCGATGCGATCGAGCGCGAGGCCTGGAGCGAACTGCGCGATGAACTGGGCGACCTGCTGTTGCAGACCGTCTTTCATGCCCAGATCGCACAGGACCGCGGATTGTTCGATTTCACCGATGTCGCCAATGGCATTTCCGACAAGATGGTGGCGCGCCACCCGCATGTCTTCGGCGATGAAAGCCGTGACAAATCGGCCGAGCAGCAGACCCGCGACTGGGAGGCGGTCAAGGCCGCAGAGCGTGCCGCCAAGGCCCAGACCGGGGTGCTGGACGGCGTGGCCGTGGGCCTGCCGGCGCTGCTGCGCGCGGTCAAGCTGCAGAAACGCGCGGCCCGGGTGGGCTTCGACTGGCCCGATGCCAGTCACGTGCTGGACAAGATCACCGAGGAGGCCGCCGAGTTGCAGGAAGCCGCCGACACGCTGACCCAGGACAAGGTCGAAGAGGAATTCGGTGATCTGTTGTTCGTGATGGCCAATCTCGCCAGGCACATGAAAGTCGACCCCGAACAGGCGCTGCGCGGCGCCAATGCCAAGTTCACACGGCGGTTCGAACGAATCGAGACGCTGCTGGCCGAACGCGGGATGCGCCCCGAAGACTCCACCCTCGAAGACATGGATGCGCTCTGGGATCGGGCCAAGACCGAGGAGCGGCGGTAGAGCCGATTATTCCGCGAATAATCGGCACGAGAAAATTCGTACGAATTTTCTGCGCCCTGCCCCGTCAGTCCGATCCGGCCTCGACGATTTGCCGATACAGATGCCAAGTGCCATGCCCCAGCAGCGGCAGAACGACAAACAGGCCAGGAAACCCCGGCAGCATCGCCACGAAGGTCAGCACGGCCACGATCACCGCCCAGATCAGCATCGGCACCGGGTTTTGCTGCACGGTCTGGAAACTGGTGATCATCGCGGTCACGAAATCCACCTCGCGATCCAGCAGCAACGGCAACGACACCACCGTGATCATGTAGAGCAACAGCGCGAAGGCCGCGCCCACACCGCTGCCCACCGCCAGCATCGTCAGCCCTTCGCCCGTGAGATAGATGTCATAGCTGCTCGACACGTTGGTCATGGTCGAAAAACCCAGGAACAGGGCAAAGATCATGTGCGCGAGAAAGAACCAGAACAGGAACATCACGATGATCACGGCGCAGATCGACGGCAATTGCCGCGTGCGCTGATGCGCGATCACGCCGAACACCTCGCGCGCCTTCAGTGGCAGGTCCTGTTCCAGCCGGTGACTGACCTCGTATAGCCCGACCGCCGCGAACGGCCCCACCAGTGGAAATCCGACCGCCGCGAAAATCAGCCAGTAACTCTGCCCCGTCATCCAGGTGATCCACGCCATGATCCAGCCAACCGCAACATAGACCCCGGCAAAGATCAACGCGTAAAGCGGGGCGCGCCACATGTCCTGCCATCCCCGGCGCAGCGCCTCTGCCAGCATCGCGCCCGTGACCGTCCCCATCGGCGGCACGCCCAGTGGTTTATCGGGTTGCATGCCCGTCTCCTCCCGTTTGGCACCAGACTACCCAAGCGGACGGGATGCACAAAGATGCAATTGCGGCTCAGCTTAACGGGGGGCGTCGCGCGGGCCAGCCGGTCGCCGCGTGATACCCCTGCGCCAGCTCCAGAAGGTCCGCATCCGCGCCGCGCCGCCCGATCAGTTGCAGCCCCATGGGCAAGCCCTGCGCGCCGAACCCGGCCGGCACGGCCACGGCGGGCAGCCCGGTCAGCGAGGCCGGGATCATCACCTCCATCCAGCGGTGATAGGTGTCCATCGCCTGGCCCGCCACCTCGCGCGGCCAGGTCAGATCCATCGCGAAGGGCCAGACCTGCGCCGTGGGCAGGGCCAGGGCGTCGTAGGTATCGAACAGCTCTGCCGCGCGGGCGAACCAGTCCGACCGGATCACGCTCGCGGCATGCACCTGCATCGCGCTCAGGGCCTGTCCCCGCTCGATCTCCCAGATCGCCTCGGGCTTGAGCCGGTCGCGCGTGGCCGGATCGTCCAGCAGTGGCGCCAGCCCGGCCCCCACCTGCCAGCTGCGCAGCAGGGTCCAGCTTTCCCACAGGGCGTCGCGGTCGAACGGCGCGGCCTGCGGCTCCACCACGCAGCCGAGGTCTTCCATCACCATCAGCGCCTGCTGACACAGATCGAGAATACCCGCCTCGAAGGGCCACGCCCCGCCCCAATCACCCAGCCACGCGATGCGCTTGCCGGCAACCTCGCCCGACAAGGCCCCGATCTCGGCCTCGTTGCACCCGTGCGGCTGTCGCGGGTCGGGGCCCGACATCACGTTAAGCAACAGGGCCAGATCACCCGGGCTGCGCGCCATGGGGCCGTTGGTCGAGAGCTGGTGCAGAAAGGTATCGCCCCCCGGCTCGACCGGCACGCGGCCCCAGCTGGGCCGCATCCCGTAGACGTTGTTCCATCCGGCCGGGTTGCGCAGACTGCCCATCATGTCCGACCCGTCCGCGATGCTGAGCATGCCCGTGGCCAACGCAACGGCCGCCCCACCCGAGGAGCCACCGCAGGACACCGACGGGTCATAGGGGTTGCAGGTCGCGCCATGCACGGGGTTGTAGGTATGACTGCCCAATCCGAATTCCGGTGTATTGGTCTTGCCGATCACGATCGCGCCCGCCGCGCGCAGGCGCGCCACGTGCGGCGCATCCGTCACCGCCACCTGCCCGGCAAAGGCCGGCGATCCCTGGCTGGTGGGCAGGCCTGCGGCATC
>JANSYB010000110.1 GCA_024742655.1 Paracoccaceae bacterium
CGGCGCCAGCTCAGCACAACGAGGGCCACCAGCAACACGATCGACACCGCATAGGCCGACAGCACCGCCTCGGCGTATTTTCCAAGATCCGGCATCCCTACCCCATCCTTTCGCGCGCCATCAGCGCCCGCATGCGCCGCGCGCGGATTTCCGTCTGCGTGCGCAGGAACACCAGCGCGATGAACAGCAGCACAAAGCCCGCAATCGACACCAGCAGCGGGTAATAGAACACGTCATGCACGTTCTCTTCCTTGTCGAGGCTGAGTGACGCGCCCTGGTGCAACCCCTGATTCCAGAAATTGACCGCATACCGGCTGAGCAGCGCAAAGACCGAGCCGACAAGGCACAGGATGCTGGTCAGGTCGGCGGCGGTGTCGTCATTCTCGATCGCCTCCCACAGGGCGATGTAGCCCAGATAGAACAGGAACAGGATCAAAAACGAGGTCAGGCGCGGATCCCAGGCCCACCAGGTGCCCCACATCGGCTGTCCCCAGATGGCGCCCGTGGCCAGTGCGATCAGCGTCATCACCACGCCCACCGGCGCCGCGGCGCGCGCGGCCAGCGCGCTGACATGATGGCGCCGCACGATCCAGATGATCGAGGTCACCAGCATCATCAGCCACGCGTTGATCGCCATCAGCGCGCTTGGCACATGCAGGTAGATGATCTTGACCGTGGAGCCCTGACGGAAATCGTCGGGCGTGAAGAAGAAGCCCCAGACAAGGCCCACCACGAGGCAGACCACCGCCAGCACCGAAATCCATGGCAGGATCCGGTCTGTCGTGTCGATGAACTTCTTGGGATTGGCATATTCCCAGATCGAACTCACGCGGGTGTCCTCCCGTTTTTCACCGCAGGTTGACCCTCAATACCGCAGCCGCGGCAAAAGGCAAAAGCGCGATGGTGCCGCAGGTGATCCCCGCCAGCATCAAGAGTGGTGTGCCATAGTCCAGCCCGTCCACCCCGCGCCGGGCCATCTCGGCCCCGAAGATCAAGGTAGGCACGTAAAGCGGCAGCACAAGAAGGCTGAGCAGCAGCCCGCCCCGTTTCAGCCCCACGGTCAGCGCGGCACCGAACGTGCCGATCATGCTCAGCGCCGGGGTGCCCAGCAACAGCGACACGATCAGCGGCATGTAACCTGCAGCCGGCAGGCTGAGCAGGACGCCCAGCACGGGCGCGGCCAGAACCAGCGGCAACCCCGTGGTCAGCCAGTGGGCCAGCGCCTTGACGATCGCAACCGCCTCCATCGGCAACGGGGCCGTGGCCAGCAGGTCAAGGCTGCCATCCTCCCAATCGAGCGCGAAAATCCGGTCAAGCGACAAAAGGCAGGCCAGCAGCGCGCCGATCCAAAGGACCCCCGCGGCGATCCGCGCCAGAAGGTCCGACTGCGGGCCCACGCCGAAGGGCACCAGCACCACGACGATCAGGAAAAACGCCAATCCGAGGCCGAACCCGCCGCCCGCGCGGATCGCCAGCCGGATATCGCGGGTCAGAAGCGCGATCACAGGAAGGCCTCGTCGAAATCATCCATGTCCATTTTCGCCGCCCGGAACGGCGCCACGTCCAGCACCTCTGCCTCACCCAGGCCAAGGTCGATATGCGTGGCCAACAGGGCCGAGCCGCCAGCGGCCAGATGCGCGCGCACCACGCGGGCGAACATCGCCACCGCGTCCACGTCCAGCGACACGGTCGGCTCGTCCAGCACCCAGACCGCCCGCCCGGTGACCAACAGCCGCGCCAAGCCCAGCCGGCGCTTTTGTCCGGCCGATAACAGCCCCCCGGGCCGGTCGATCAACGCGCCCAGGTCGAACGCCTCGACAGCCGCAGAAATGTCTTTTTTCCCAAAGACCTGCGCCCAGAAGCTCAGGTTTTCCCGCACGCTGAGCGTCGGTTTGATTCCGTCCGCATGCCCGGCATAGACCAGGCTGTCGGGCGCGGCCTCGACCTGACCGGACAGAGGCGGTTGAAGCCCCGCGATGGTGCGCAAAAGCGTGGTTTTGCCGATCCCGTTGGGCCCGCGCAGCACAAGTGCCGCACCGGGCGCCAGGTCAAAGCTTACCCCCTCCAGCACGCGCACGCCGCCACGGGCTACGCTCAGATCGGTCACGGTCACTGTCATGCGCCCTGCTTAGCGCAAAGCGTGGGGGGCGGAAAGCCGCATAACCCCTTTGGCAAACCCGGTTTTCACACCGGCAGCAGGGCCGCGGCCACGCGCCGCCCCTCGGAGACCAGCACATTGTAGGTGCGACAGGCCGCCGGGGAATTCATCGCCTCGATGCCCAGCCCCGCATCCTCGAGCGCCGCGCGAAAGGCGGGTGGCACATGGGCCGTCTCGGCGCCGGTGCCGATGAACAGAACGTCGATATGGCCGGCCAGCGACAGCAGGCTTTCGGTATCGTCGTACCCACCCCAATCCTGCACGCCCGACACGGCCACGCAAAGCGGGGCCTGCATCGCCTCACCGCCCACCCGGAAAAAGCCGGGCCCATAGCCGTCGATCGGCTTGGCATCGGGAAATTCCACTTCCTGAAGACGCATGTCAGGCTCCTTTCTCCCAAATCGGCAGGCCGGTTATAACAGCCAGCCCGATCACCGCATAGGCCAGCCAGCGATAAAGCCGCTCGTGCCGCGGATCGAACAGCGCCTGGCCGATCAGCGAGGTGACCAGATAGGGCAGCGCCAGCGCCGCGGCCAGCCCGATCACCTCCCATCCGATGGCGTCGCGCCAGAACAGGTTGGCCGCGATAACGATATCAAGCGCGGCCAGGAACAGGATCGTGTTGGCGCGCACCGATTGCGCGGTGGACTGGCCCGCAAGGTAGAACAGGATGACCACCGGCCCCGTCAGGCCGGTCATGCCCCCGATAACGCCCGCCGCCGCCCCGATGGGCAACAGCATCCACTGGCGCACCTGTCCCATGTAGCGCCAGCCGGTCACCAGTGCCGCCAGCGTCCCGCCCGCCACAATCGCCACGACCCAACGCACCACCTCACCCTCGACCTGCCCCATGATCCACAACCCAAGCGGCACGGTGCACAGCGCCGCCAGCACCAGCAGGCCGACCTCGGCGCGATCCGCCTGCCCCCAGGCGCGGGGCAGCAGCGCGATCGTGCTGGCCACACCGGTCAGGGTCATGATTCCGATCACGGCCTGCGGGGCCAGGAAAATGCCCGCCACGGGCACGAAGATCAGCGCGGTGCCGAACCCGGTAAAGCCGCGCACGATCCCCGCGATGGCAATGGTGACAAGCAGCCAGATCAGGCCGGGGGTGGCCAGCACCCCCGCCAGCAGATCAGGCATCGACGTTGGCGAACTGCGTGCCCGCGTTGGCGTCGGGTTTGGACCAGTCGCGTTTGACGCCCAGCCACAGCAGCACGGTCGAGGCCACGAAGACAGACGAATAGGTGCCAATGACCACGCCCCAGATCATCGCGAAGACAAAGCCGCGGATCACGTCACCGCCCAGCACATACAGGGCCATAAGCGCCAGAAGCGTGGTGACAGAGGTCATGACCGTCCGGCTGAGTGTTTCGTTGATCGAGATATTGAGCACCTCGGCCAGCGGCTTTTTCTTGTATTTTCGAAGGTTCTCGCGCACGCGGTCGAAAACGACCACGGTATCGTTCAGCGAATAGCCCACGATGGTCAGCAAGGCCGCGATGATGGCCAGATCAAACTGGATCTGAAGCTCCGAGAATATGCCGATGGTCAGCACCACGTCATGCACAAGCGCCAGCACCGCACCGACCGCGAATTGCCACTCAAACCTTAGCCAGATGTAGACAAGCACCGCCCCGATGGCCAGCAGCACCGCGATCACCGCCGCCTGGATCAACTCGCCCGACACTTTCGGGCCGACACTTTCCACCGCGGTAAAGGTCAGGTCCGGCACAACCTCCTGCAGGGCCGCCTGCACGCTGCGGATCACCTCGGGCGAGACGGACTCCTCGCCCTCCTGCGCCTGGATGCGGATCATCGACACGTTCTCATCCGGGCCGAAGGTCGGATCGAACACCTCGGTGATCGACACATCACCCAGTTCCAGCGGCGAAATCGCATCGCGGTATTGCCCGATATCGACGGTTTGCGCGCTTTGCGTCCGGATCGTGGTTCCGCCCTTGAAGTCGATCCCGAAATTCAGCCCCTGCAACAGGAAGGACACCATTGCCACCACGATCAGGAAACCCGACAGGCCCAGTGACATCTTCCAGCGCTTGAAGAAATCCCAGCTGGTATCGCGCGGCACGAGGCGCAGGGTGCGCCCGCCCAGCACCGTCTTGGGGCGCTTGCGCTCGAACCAGATGATCACGATCAGGCGGGTGACGAAGATCGCCGTGAAGACCGACGTGATGATCCCAAGGCCAAGTGTGATCGCAAAGCCCCGCACCGGGCCGGACCCCATCGCATAGAGGATCAGCGCGGTGATGAAGGTGGTGATGTTGGCGTCGGTAATCGCGCTCAGCGCCTTTTCATAGCCAAGTTCGATCGCGCGCGCGGGTCCCTTGGCGGTCTTGAGTTCCTCGCGGATACGCTCGAAGACCAGCACGTTGGCGTCCACCGCCATCCCGATCGTCAGCACGATCCCCGCGATCCCCGGCAGGGTCAGTGTGGCGCCAATCATGCTCAGCAGGCCGAAAATCAGCCCGACATTGATGATCAGCGCGATATTGGCAAACAGGCCGAACAGGCCATAGCTGGCCCACATGAAGGCCAGAACGAAGATGAAGGCCGCGATACAGGCGATCTTGCCCGCCTCGATACTGTCGGCGCCCAATTCCGGGCCGATGGTGCGCTCCTCGACGAATTCCAGTTCCGCCGGCAGCGCGCCCGCCCGCAGCAGCACGGCAAGGTTGGTGCTTTCCTCGACGGTGAACCGGCCCGTGATGATGCCGGTGCCGCCGGGAATGTGGCTCTGGATCACCGGGGCGCTGATCACCTCGCCGTCCAGAACGATGGCAAAGGGATTGCCGATATTCTCTGCCGTGTAATCCCCGAATTTGCGCCCGCCGGTGGGATTGAAACGGAAGGACACGGCGGGCCGGCCGTTCTGGTCGAAATCGGGCTGGGCATCGACCAGTTCCTCGCCGGTGACCACGGGCGCGCGTTCGAGGATGTAGAACACGCCTTCCTCGTCGATCGACGGCAGGATTTCGTTGCCTGCGCCAGCACTCTCGTCGGGGTTGGTCGTGCGGCTGACCACCGGCTGAAAGGTCAGCTGCGCGGTCGTGCCGATGATTTCCTTGAGTTCCGCGGCACTGCCCACACCGGGCACCTGGATCAGGATACGGCGCGCGCCCTGCCGCTGGATCGTGGGCTCGCGCGTGCCCATTTCGTCAATCCGGCGCAGGATGATTTCGCGCGCAGTGCGCACGGTCTGCTCGTCGCTGGCCAGCTTTTCGGCCTCCGACAGGGACACGATGACCTGATCGCCCCGCGTCGTGACCTCGATATCGTTGGACACCGCCCCGCTGATGCTCGAGACCGGCCGCGCCAAGCCCCGCACCAATGAGGCGGCATAGTCGACCTCTTCGGGTTTCTCGACCAGCCGCACCCGCAACTCGGCCGCCTCGGTCGGTTGCAGGCGGATCGGGCCCACCCGCCCGCGCTCCTCGCGCAGAAGGTCGCGCACCTCGGGCCACATCGCCTCGATCCGCGCCTGGTAGACATCCTCGACCTGCACCTCCGCCAGAAGATGCGCCCCGCCGCGCAAATCCAGCCCGAGATTCACAAGGCCCGACGGCATCCAGTCGGGCCACATGCCCACCTGCTCGGCCAGGCTCGGCTCGCTGGATCCCGCCTCGATGGCGGCGACGGCATCGTTATGCGTCTCGACCTTGCCGTAAAAGGCGTTCGGCAGGGCCATCAGCAGGCCAAGTGCGACCAGCCCCCAGATGACGATACGTTTCCAGAGGTCGATCTTCAGCATTGTCCGGCCTTTTCAGAAAGGTGGGGGAGACAGGGGGTTCAGCCTTCGGCGGGCTCGGTCTTGGACAGGACCTGCGCAATGGTGTTCTTGACCACGCGCACCTTGACGCCCGTCGCGATCTCGACCTCGACCTCCTCGGCCTCCTTGACGCGCGTGACCTTGCCGATAAGCCCGCCCTGCGTGACCACCTGATCGCCCTTGCGCAGCGCCGCGACCATGGCCTGATGCTCCTTGAGCTTCTTTTGCTGCGGACGGATCAGCAGGAACCACATGATCGCGAAGATCAGGATAAGGGGGACGAACTGGGCGAAGCCTTCCATGCGCGAGAATCCTTGTGCGACGGGGCCTGTGCCGCCCCCTTGAATTTTGACGGAACCTAGGGCCCGCGCGGCCCATTTGCAAGGCGCGAAACTGCGTCAAAGCTGCATGCTTTGCCGACCGGTGCGGCAAAACAGGGTCAATGTCACCGGTTTGTCCAAGGGGCTCGAACCCGGCATTGTCTACACTACACCCCGCGGGCGATCTGGTGCATAACGCGCCCGACGACTCACCTGATCCGAGGACATGACCGATGCACGACATCCGCGCCATTCGCGAAAACCCCAGCCAGTTCGACGCCGCCATGGCCCGCCGGGGGGTGTCGGACGCCTCGAAAGAAATCCTGGCGATCGACGAGGCGCGCCGCGCCCATATTCATGCCGCCGAAACCGCGCAGGCCGAACAGAACAAGGCCAGCAAGGAGGTGGGGGCCGCCAAGGCCAAGGGCGATGAGGCCGAGTTCGAGCGCCTGCGCGCGCTTGTGGCCGAGAAGAAGGCCGAGGTCGCCGCCATGCAGGCCGAGGCCAAGGCGATGGACCAGCAACTGACCGACCTGCTGATGGGGCTGCCCAACCTGGCGCTCGACGATGTGCCGGACGGTGCCGACGAGGACGACAACGTGGA
>JANSYB010000070.1 GCA_024742655.1 Paracoccaceae bacterium
GAACCATTGCCTGACAGGTGGCGAGGCACCCGGGTAGGCTGAAAGGATGCAATTCTGCTGCGCGTCACGGGTTTCTCCCATTATGGCCGGACGTTCTGCCCGATTTTCGCCAAATCTAGAGTCGGCGTCTTTAGATTTGGTAAGTGCGCATTGATCGGGTTTCAGTCAGTCGGCAGGGTTGGCGCAGGCGTCGCTGCAAGCATCTCTTCCAGAGAGGCGCGCGTTTGCCCGGCGATCTTCAGTAGAGCGCGGTTCTTCTCAAGCACACCCGGGGTCGGATCGACGGCCGGGGCGTCTTCCGCCCCGTTGCCATCTGTGCCAACCGCCCGCTGGCCCCCATTGACACCCTGCCAATCGGCCGCCAGCCAGGCCTCGCGCGCGGCTTCATCCTCCAGACCCGCGGAACGATACAAGTCCTGCGCCTGAGCATGAGCGCCGGTCATGCTGCGGGCCTTGGCTCGCAGCAGGTTCACCTCCTTGCCACTTAGACCCAGCAATTCCACTTCCGCCTGGCGCGGCCGTTCTTGCGCCAACGCAATGCGGGCCTTCAAAAGGCGGATATCCCGCAAAACGGAACCCTGTCCGGGGTCGCGCAGAAATTCGACCGCAGCTGAAGGAAACCCCGCATTCAACAGGCGCCGGGCCACCTCCAGCGCTATCGGTGCTGCAAGCGCCTTGGGCGGTCCGAACTGCCCCGACAAGGCATAGCGAAGGAAATCAACATCATTTGCATCCCGTGTGGCGAGCCGTGCCATGTCGGCGCGTATGTCCCCCACGATCGGCGGCTTCAGAGAGGACGCGCGTTCAAGTTCCTCGAAAGCCTCCTGATAGGCACCGGACGCCGCCAATGCCAGGATATGTGCCCTGTTCAGTTGCGGACCCAGATCACCGCCAGCGTGTTCATGGGCATAAGCCCCCGCCAGTTGCGCAATATCGTAGGAAACAGCCAGGTCTGACGCCAGTTTGCTTTCGATCTGTCGCACGAGCGCGCGGGCAGACGGCTCCGAACTCGTGGCCACAACCTCGTCGAGTCTGTGATCCGCGACTGCCGACTGCCCGGATGCCAGCTCCAGTTCCGCCTGCGCAAACTGCGACTCTGGGCTGATCGTGTCCTCAGACCGGTTCAGGATCCTCAGCACACGGTCACTCTCATTTGTCATGCCGGCCTCGAGGAAGCGTCGCGTCAGGACCGGACCCAGATAGGCGCGCAGATGCTGGGGCAAGCCTGAAAACGCTCTGAGAGCCGCATCAATGTCCATATCGAGATCGCCGGGCAGCCTGTCATGGGACAAGATCGCCCAAAGAGCCGCGGCGGAGGCACAACCGGCATGCGCGCCCAACACAGATGCGTCGGCGGCATGACCTTTTTGCATTATGGCCGCCAATGACCCAAGGATTTCCTGGTCTGGCCATTCCTCGGGCAGCAGGTTCAGGACCTGTGCAGCCTCGGCGCCAAAGCCAAAATGCAGATACAATTTCGCCAGGTTGACGGCGGTCTCGGGATTTTGCTGATCGAACTCACTGAACAGTTTTGCACGTAACGGGCCGACCTGATCCGAAAATGGCTGATCATTGGCCCATGCCGTCACATCCACAAGATCCGGGTCGAGGCACGTCCGTTTCTCCAGCTCATCGGTTTGCGCCGTCAAGGTTTCCAGGAACGCCAGATCGATACTGCTGTGGGCGTTGAGATTCACGTTTCTCAGCGAATTCTGGCTGTCGGGTTTTGAGGTGGCTTCAGGCGCCGTGCGAACACGCGGCTCTTGCGATTTTGGTTGTGATGTCTCCATTGCGGCGCGTTCGGACAGAGGGCTGTTGAGTGACAGCAATCCCTGTGACGCCGCCCGACTGAATTGCTGGACAAGCCTTTCCTGGCTTTCACGAAGTGCGCTGCCGGCATCGGTGGACCCGTTTGGCTCTGGCCGGCCCGGCACAAAGGCGGACATACGGGACGCAAAGCGCTCTTGTACCAACCGGGCCGATGCCGAGGGCGATGCAAACCCGAAGTCCAATTGCCGCAGCAAGACCGAAGATGGCTTATCACTTTGGGCTGCCTTGGCCTTTTGCGTTGGATCGATTTCGCGCACATCAATGACGAGCATGGCGCGTCCGTGCCAGAAACCCGACACGTCGCAGGGGCAGCCCAGTGCGATCATGATGCGCCCGTCTTCTGGATCGGCCGTGACATCCGTGACGCGTTCCCGGGGAATTCGGTCGAAGACCGCGCTGGTGTCATACGTCCAATCGGCACTGCTCAGGCGTAGGAAGGCTTGATTGGCAGTTTTTTGCAAATCCCAGTCGACACGCTTTGGTAAATCGAACACCAGGCGTGTGAAGTTCTCATGCTCGCCTGAGCGGACCGAAACCGGCTGCGCCTGACACAAAACCGGTGCCAACACGCCAAGTAGCAAGATAACGGCACGCCACATCATGCAGCATCCTGCTTGACGCTTTTCAAGGCTTCCTCGAGATCGCCAAAGCTTGGCCGGCAATGGGACGGGGTGTTCTGACGGCCGACTTCGATACAGATATTGGTCGCATGATTGTGCAGGTTCGCAACCAGGACTTCTCTTATCAGTTGGTAGAAGTGACCATCTTCCTCGACGACCGCCTTGACCTTGCCGGCAAAGGGACCGACCAGACCATAGGACAGAAATACACCCAGGAATGTTCCAACCAGCGCCCCGCCAATCATCTTGCCCAGAATCTCCGGCGGCTGGTCGATCGAGGCCATGGTCTTGATCACACCAAGCACCGCGGCGACGATCCCGAGTGCCGGCAGGCCATCCGCCATTGTTTGCAACGCATGGCTTGAATGCATGGCATGGTGCATGTTCGCATCCATGCGTTTTTCAAGAACCTCTTCCACCTGATGCGGGTCGTCGTAGTTCATGGAAGCCGACCGAAGCGTGTCACAGATCAAGGCAATCGCTTCCTTGTCCGAAAGGATCTTCGGGTACTTTCCGAAGATCGCAGATTCCGCCGGCGCCTCGATATGTTCCTCGATCGCCACCGGGTTTGAGCGTGCAAGGCGTATGAGTTCAAACAACAAACACAGCAAATCGGGATAATCCTCAGGCTTCCACTTGGGGCCCTTGAAAACCTTTCCGATAGCCTTGCCCGTGTGTTTGACGGCGCTCATGTCATTACTGATGAGAAATGCGCCAATGGCGGCACCGCCAATCATCATGAGCTCAAAAGGCAGGGCTTTGAGAATGATGCCGAGTTTGCCACCAGCGGCCAGATAGCCGCCAAAAACCATGACAAAAATCATCAGAATACCAATGATACCAATCATGCTGCTCTCCGCCTGTGAAACCTCGCGTCAGAATGACAGTCGCAAGTTAAGAATTCGCTCAAGCCCGACAGGTCATTCACGCGGCACATCGGCATTCCGGCCCGCCAGAACCACGCTGAACAGGTGGGCGGCTTCAGGGCTGAGCCCGGCCATGACCGCTGCCGCCGATTCAGGGCGCATTCGCGCAAGAAAACCAGCGGCGAAGTTGGGATCCATCTCTTCGAAAAGCGCCGCGGCCTGTTTTGGCTTCATATTCTCATAAACACGCGTCAGGCGGTCGAGGTCATCCTCGGCGGCGGTCTCCGCCAGTGCGATGGTCGCGCGCAATTGCTCTTCGGCTTCGGAAAGCTCCGTCAACTTTCGTGTGACCGCCTGATCCGCAATCTGCAAGGCATGCATTCGATCCTTCAGGGCCACCTCACGAGAGGCTATGCGCTCCTCGCGTTCAGAGAAAGCGGTCAGCATCGCCTCCAGATCCTTGGGTGTCTTGCAGGCTTGCCCGATCGGGGTCGTCTCGATGCCGTCGGTAACAATCTCATCCGGGCCACGTGCAAAGGCCTGCCCGGCCCCGTCGCCAAGACGCAGCAGCGCGGATCCGATAAGCAATCCTGCAACCACGATCAGGCTGCCACGCCCCGCAGGCGATCTTTTGACACTTTTGCGTTTCATGAGGCCGCTCCGCTTCTCTGACCTTCATGGCGCTTGAACATTGGTTCAGGCGGGGTATCGGCCCGGGTCTCAGGTGCGGCGGGTTTCGCTTCGGCTTCCGGCAGGTCGTGCATGGACGCGACCAGCAACTCCAGTCGTTTGGCCACTGTTTCCGCGCGGTCCGTCATGTCATCCAGGGACATGGTTGACGCCGATGCCGTGGTTTGCGCGGTCTCGAGCGCCTTGGTCAGATCATCCACCTGCGCCGACAAGACGGCCACAGCGCCCCCAACGCCCTTTTCCAGATCGTTGAACCGCGCCAGACGGCGGGCCAGGACAAAACAATAGAACCCGGCACCGATCGCACCGGCCACGAGAAGGATATCGGCAATCATTTCAAACATTTTGGTCCTCAGTTCAGTATGAATTCCATGATCAGCAGGTCACTGACCCTGTCCCCGCCGGTTACGATCTGAACGCGGCGCAGCATTTGGGCGCGCAGGCGCACCAATGCGGCGCTATTGCGAATGTCCTCGATCGACACGGCCCGCAGATAGGAATTGAGCACGTCGACCACGCGGGGCAGCAGGCGTTCCACCTCAGATTTGTACTGGGAGCGCACCTCAAGCTGTGCGCGAAAGCGAAGCGTCCCGCTGCCGCGGTCGGACAGTGAAACGATCAGGGGTTCGACGGGAACAAAAGTGACATCCGGCATGTCCGCGACGACCGGAGTGTCTTCTTCAGTGGCGTCTTCTGCATGCGATTCGGCGCCGAAAAGAACCCCGGAGTAAACAGCGTAGAACCCGCCACCGCCACCTGCGACAGCCAGGACAAGTCCAAGCAAAAAAGGCATTTTCGACGTCTTCTTTGCCGGTTTGTCGGCATTTTCCTCTTCTTCGGCCATCGGCTCATCCTGCGATTTCGATTGATCGGGTTATAGACCGGCATGACCTAACCCTTTGTTAAGCCTGATCAGCCAAAGATGACCTCACCGAACGGCAGAACGCCGAAAGTCAGGAGGCAAAGAATTGCAGCAGATCGTAAATGTCTGGACGGCCCTGGATTCGCGCAAACGGGTGGTGGTTGCCTTGGCGACGATCGCCATGTTTGCCGCCGTTCTCGCGTTGGCACGCATGGCCTCTGCGCCAGGCATGTCTCTGCTATATGCCGGCTTGGAAAGCGGCCCGGCCGGTGACGTCGTCAGCGCTTTGGAACAGCGCGGGGTGACGTATGATGTGCGCGGTGGTTCCATTTTCGTTGATTCCGCACGTCGCGACGAACTGCGCATGACCCTGGCCAGCGAAGGTCTGCCAGCCAATTCTGCGCGCGGTTACGAATTGCTCGATGGGCTTTCGGGTTTCGGCACGACATCACAGATGTTCGATGCCGCCTATTGGCGCGCCAAAGAGGGGGAATTGGCCCGAACAATTCTTGCGCATCCTGCTGTGACGTCGGCGCGGGTGCATATTGCCACAACGGGTTCGAATCCGTTCCAGCGTGACGTCAAACCATCCGCATCCGTTTCCATTGCAACGGGTGCCGGGGGAATTACGTCCAAGCATGCAAAAGCACTCAGATTTCTGGTTGCCTCCGCGGTCACGGGCCTGTCGCCCGAGGACGTATCGATCATCGACAGCGATGGCGGGCTGATCGGTGCGGTCGAGGATGTTCCGACCAGCACGACAGACGACCGGGCGGAGCAAGTGCGCCAGCGGGTGGAACGCCTGCTCGAAGCGCGGGTCGGCGCCGGCAATGCGGTTGTCGAGGTCAGTGTCGACACCATCACGCAGAGCGAACTGGTCCGGGAGCGCCGCATCGACCCCAACAGCCGGGTGGCGATAAGCACCGATACGGAAGAAGTCTCGAGCACCTCCTCGGATCAGGACAGCGGCGACGTGACCGTTGCGTCGAATCTGCCGGACGGGGATGCCGCCCAAGGTGATTCGTCCTCCAGCCAAGGCAGCGAAACGCGGGAACGCGTGAACTACGAGGTATCTGAGACAGAGCGCGAGATTACGATCATGCCCGGCGCGATCAAGCGGCTGAGCGTTGCCGTTCTGGTGAATGGAACGGTCGCAACGGACGCGTCCGGGGCCGAGGTGTTTGAGCCCCGCCCCGATGAAGAGCTGACCGCACTGCGCGATCTGGTTGCCTCCGCCGTTGGTTTTGACGAACAGCGTGGCGATGTCATCACCATAAGGACAATGCAATTCGAACCAGCTGTGCCGCTCGGCACCGAAGCCGACGCGTCGCTGTTTTCCGGTCTCGCCATCGATGCGATGTCTCTTATCAAGGCGGCCGTTCTTGCCTTTGTCGCCCTCGTGCTCGGAATGTTCGTGATCCGGCCGGTCCTGATGCGGCCCGTTCCGGCGGCACTTGCCCAGCCAGCCGGCATGGCCGGCACCACAGCCGACAACGCGACCTCTGGCGCCGCCGCCGAGGCCCTGACCGGTGAAATCGATGATGGCGATTACGATCCCGCGTCGATGGCGCTTGTCTCTTCACAGGACGAGATCCGGTCGACCGGGGCCTCGGGTGTTCCGGCATTGTCTCAATCAGGCGAGGACCCGGTCGAGCGACTGCGCGCCATGATCGGAGAGCGCCAGGATGAAACCGTGGAAATCCTGCGCAGTTGGCTCGAAGGCGAAGAGGAGCAGGCATAGTGTCCATTTCTCACCTTCTGGAAGATTTCGGTGTTTATGCGCAAAGTTCCCCCGGTGAACTGACGGAGGTTCTGCTCGAGGAAGAACGGCTGGAAGCCTTCGAAAAGGGATATCAGGCGGGTTGGGAGGATTCTTCGAAGGCACAGGCGGAAAACGCGGCGCAGATCTCTGCCGACTTTGCACAGAATCTCAAGGATCTGTCGTTTACCTATCACGAGGCCTATGCCGGCTTGCTGCAAGGGTTGAGACCCTTGATCCAGCAGATGGTGGAATCTGTTCTGCCGCGCGTGACACATGAGACACTGGGACTGCACGTTGCGCAGATTCTGCAGGACTTGAGCAAGACGCATGGTCAACTGCCTGTGAAAATTCTCGCGGCGCCGGAAAATCTGGGACCGATCGAGGCGATTGCAGACGGCATTTCGGATCTGCCCTTGGCTTTCGAGGCGGATGACGATCTGGCGGACGGCCAGGTCCGGATTCAGTTCGGCAAAGTTTCAGAACAGGACATCGACATACCGAGAGTTCTGAAGGGGATCAGCGAGGCGATCTCCGCCTATTTCGACAGTGACGTAACAGATCTGAAGGATACTGCATGATGAGTGATCAGGATGACCCGCAGGGCCCGAATACGGCCGAACTGCGCAACCCGTTTTCATCGGTCCCGATCGAGATCACGATCTCGGTCGGCAAGGCCCGGCCGTTGATCCGGGATTTGCTGAAGATGGGGAAAAACGCCGTCCTGCCTCTCGACAAGCGCGTGGACGACGCGGTCGAACTTTATGTCGGTGAGCGTCTCATTGCGCGCGGTGAACTCGAAGAGCTGGAGGGCGATCAGCAGGGCCAGCTGGCCGTGCGCCTGACCGAGGTGGCTGATCTGCAAGACGGCCTGGGATGAAACCCCGCGTTTCCGCATGGTTGCTGAGCGCGGCGGCCGCGTCCGCGGCTTTTGCGGCCGGTCCTGCAATCGCGCAGGATATTTCCATCTCGTTGGGGGATGATGCGTCCCTGTCCGCCCGCACGATCCAGTTGATCCTGCTGATCACCGTCTTGAGCCTTGCGCCGGGGCTCGCGATCATGATCACCTGTTTTCCCTTCATCGTCACGGTTCTTTCAATCCTCAGGCAGGGCATCGGGCTGCAGCAATCGCCCCCGAACATGCTGATCGTCAGTCTGGCCTTGTTTCTCACGTATTTCGTGATGGAACCTGTGTTCACCGAAGCCTGGTCCGGTGGAATAGAGCCGCTTTTGAACGAAAGTATCGAAACAGAGACCGCGATGATGCGCGCGTTGGAGCCTTTTCGCGTTTTCATGGCCGGCCGGGTGGATGGGGACACTTTCGCCGCGATGGCCGCCTTGCGCCCCGACACCATCAATCAAGCTGTCGCGCCCGACGCGCCACTGTCGGTCCTGGTGCCCAGTTTCATGTTGTCCGAGATTGCGCGGGCGTTCCAGATCGGCTTTCTGGTTTTTCTTCCGTTCCTGATCATCGATCTCGTCGTGGCTGCCGTCCTGATGTCCATGGGCATGATGATGGTGCCGCCAGCCATTGTTTCATTGCC
>JANSYB010000398.1 GCA_024742655.1 Paracoccaceae bacterium
CGACATCTCTCGACTGCAGGGGCCGCATCCACGCGCGATGGCCTGCCGATCCGGTCGACCTGCGACGGCGGACCACTGCCCATGGCAGGCAGGTCCCCGCGCATCGGCGGGTATTGGCCCGCACAACGGTCAGCGTTTGCGGATATCGCGCAGCGCCTCACCGGCAAGGGCACCAAGGGCGCCAAGGGGATGCCGGGCGATCCCCGCCCGCAACGCCGCCCCACCCTCGTAATAGGCCAGGCGCTGACCGGCACGCAGTTCGGCCTGTTGCAGGCGCGTCACCACTGGGTGATCCTCGCCCAGCCCGAACCGCCGCGCATCGGCCAGGCGCGCCGCGAACACGGCCTGCGACTGGCGCAGGATTTTCTGCCGCCGCTGGCGATTGACCGTGCGATCCTTGCCTGCCCCGGCCAGGTGCGAAATCCCGACACCCTCCCGGTAATAGAGCAACGGGGCATCGATCAGCTGCACCCGCCCCTCGAGTGCGGCGCGAAAGCCAAGGATGTGGTCGTCATAGACCAGCGGGCTGTCGATGGGGCCGTAACGGTCAAACAGCGCCCGCGCCCACGCCCCCGACGCGCCAAGGTAATGAAACAACGAGGTCGCCACCTCCAGCGGGTCAGTGGTGCGGAAAAACGCGGCATTGCCATAGGCCGAGGTGGTTTCGCAGCCATCCCCGTCGATCGGGACGGCATGGGAGTGCACCAGAAGCGGGTCATGCGCCTCGAACGCCTGCGCGATCCGCAGGGCGCGGTCGGGAAAGGCGATGTCGTCGCCATAGGCCGGGATCAGGATATCGCCGCGCGCCATGCCGACCACGTGGTTGGTGTGGGCGATTGCGCCCATGTTGGTCGCGTTGCGGTTCAGGATCACCTCATGCGGGCCGTCATAGCCCGCAACGCACGCTTCGGCCACGGCGAAGGTGTCATCGACCGATCCGTCATCGGAAATGATGATCTCGACCGGCGGGCCCTCTTGGGCAAGGGCCGCGCGCACGGCATCGGCCACGAACCGTTCCTGGTTGTAGGTCAGAACAAGCAGGCTGCATCTGGGCGCCATGTTGTCAGCCTTCCAGCCCCTCGTCGACCGTCTCGAACGCCACGACATTGGCCGAGCAAAGCTCGACCCGCGGATAAAGACCGGCCGCAAGGCAGGCGGCATGAATGCGCGCCTCGGCCGCGCGGGAGATCACCGCCGGGTGCAGTTCCAGCACCAGCGCACGGAGGCCCGACAGGTCCAGCCCCGAAAGCAGCTCGTCCTCGCCCCCCTCAATATCGACGACAAGGATATCCGGGGCGAAATCGGCCAGCTTTTCTTCGAAACTGACCGTGGGCACCTGCACCGTGCGCACCGTGCCGCTGGTCTGGATCAGAGACCCCTCGGCAAAAGACCGGTGCAGGTGGAAATCCCGGCTCTCCCCGCCCGGTCCGCGCACGAGGATGGCGTTATGCAGGGTGATGTTGGTCAGCCCGTTCAGCGCGTGCAACTCGCGGATCGGGTCGATCAGCTCGGGATTGGCCTCGAAACACTCGATCTGTGCGTCTGGCACCGCCTTGGCGGCCAGGCCGGACACCACGCCAAGGCCCACGCCCACCTCCAGCACCCTGTCGCCGGGGCGCATGAGACGGCTCAGCGCCTCGATCTCGGGCAGTTCGTAACGGCCGGCCATCAACTCGTCGATGATGTTCTTGATGATATGCGGGCCGGTGATCGGCACGTCGAGGCCGCGATAGGGAACGGTGGACATGGTCCGGGCGCGCAGGCGCCGCACTGTCCGGGTCAGCGACATCATCGGGCATGTCCTCCGCGGGCGGGTCGCCTGTGCAAAGCCATCATTCCTATCGCGCCTTCAGAACTTGTTTCAGATAGGCGAGGCGATCCGCAAACGTTTCGCCCGCCTTGTGTTTCTCGCGCACATAGGTCAGCTCCCGGCGGCGCAGATCGGGGGCAACACTGGCACTGACCTGCCCGGGATGCAACCGGTTGAGGATCAGCGTCTGCGGCACGATGGCCGGGCTGCCGCGCGTCTGCGCCAGCCGGTGATACATCTCCACATCCATCAGCCAGATCAGGTTTTCGTCAAACGCCAGCGCCCGGTCGCGCCGCATCGCCAGAACCGAGGGGCTGCTGACCGTGTTCTTGCCGAAGCGGATCTGCGGGTGCAGCCGCGGCACCATCGGGTTGTCCACCGCCTGCCCGTCAGGCGTGGTGGCCGAGCCGCAGATCATCCAGTCGGCCCCGGCGTCAAAGGCCTGCGCCGTCAGGCGCAGCGCCTGATCCCCGTGCAGCAGGTCATCCTGGAACAGGATTTTCACGATCTCACCCGTGGCATGGCGCATGGCGTTGTTGGCATTGGCCGAGGATTGGCGCGGGCCCTGTGCGAATTCCACCCGGCGCAGCGCGAAACGCTCGGCATAGGCGGCACAGGTATCGGCCACGCCGGGGCTGTCGGACTGGTCCGACACGATCACCTCGAAATCCGAGAAATCCTGCGCCGCGATCCGGTCAAGCGATTGCGCAAGATAGGCCGCCCCCTGCCCGCCCATGTCATAGGCGGGAATGCAGATGCTGATCCTGGGTGCTGTGCTCATGCGGGTCTCGTGCCCCAGCCCGGCCCGTATCGCAACAAGAAAAACGGGGGGCACAAGGCCCCCCGGTGCGAGTTTCGCCGCTCAGGCTCACTATTTGTACCGCCCGGTTTCTGCCTGCGGCCTGAGCGTCGTCGGGGGCGAGCGCACCCGCCCCGTGTAAGGATGGGCAAGGACACATAGTCCGCCCCCACCCTGTTCGTGTGGCCGGGCCCTTCGGGGCCTCTGGCCGGGTTTCGTCGGGGCCGCCGGCTCTGGGGGAACCGGCCTGCCCCTGCGCGCCCCGGGGGCGCGTTTGGCTCAGCTACACCCGCTCGTTGCGCCGCAGGTGTTGCACTTCATGCAGGTGCCGTTGCGCACCAGCGTGTAGTTGCCGCATTCGCCGCAGGCCTCGCCCTCGTAGCCCTGCATCTTGGCCTTGGTGGCCGCATCCATCGTGATGCTGCCCGAGGCAATCGCGGTTGTGGTGGTCGAGGTCGCCGCGACGGTGGCCGTCGCCGTTTCCGGCACCAGCGTCTGCAGCGCGGCCGCGGGATCACCGCTCAGCGCCGTGGCGCCCATGGACTGTCCGCCATTGAGCACGACAAGTTCCTGAGGCAGGCGCTTGCGCAGGTAACCGGTGGAGCTGATCTGCTTGAGCACCTCAAGGGATTTCGATGCAGCTTCGCCCGACATCTCCCTGATATTGCTGACACCTTCCTCTTCGCCGCGGCCCAGGTCATCAAAGGATGCGCCCTCGGGCTTCACATGGGCCAGATCGGTCCGGTCGAGATAGCTGACCGCCAGTTCGCGGAAGATGTAGTCAAGGATCGACGTGGCGTTCTTGATGCTGTCATTGCCCTGCACCATCCCCGCCGGTTCGAACTTGGTAAAGGTGAAGGCGTCGACGAACTCCTCCAGCGGGACACCGTATTGCAGGCCCACGGACACGGCGATGGC
>JANSYB010000224.1 GCA_024742655.1 Paracoccaceae bacterium
CTTTCTACGCAGTTTGCGACAGGTCGGATCAAACTGCGCCCGCAACCGCCGCTCAGCGACAGCGATCACGCTCAAAACGCCGAAAGCCCGGGAAAGACGGCAGCCACGCCTCTCGGCGGACGGTCCAAAGCTCATAGGTCGGGCGCAACCGATCGGGGGCATCGAGCGCGCCGAGATGGACCTCGATCTCATCTGCGCTGCGCGAGAAAACCGAAGACCCGCATTCAGGACAAAAGGCACGACCATCGTAGGACCGGGTTTCGCCGGTGACCGTCACCGCGTCCTGCGGAAAGACGGCCGAGGCATGAAACAGCGCGCCGTGATGTTTGCGACAATCCATGCAATGGCACAGCCCCACGCGACAGGGCGAACCGGCAGCGGCGATCCGCACCTTTCCGCACAGGCACCCCCCCCGTATAGCGTTCCAACGTGTTCCTCCGATCTGGCTGTCCCCCAGGGATCGGGGCCAAGAAAATTCTGCGAATTTTCTACTGCATTTTCTTCGAAGAAGAAAATGCGCCCCGCGTCCTCAGGCCGCCGCGAGCGCCTGCAGCACGTCGGCGACCAGGTCCTCCGGGGCCTCGATCCCCACCGACAACCGCACCAGCCCCGGCGTGATGCCAAGCGCGGCCTTCTGCTCGTCGGGCAGGCGTTGATGCGTGGTGGTGGCCGGGTGGGTGGCGATCGACTTGGCATCGCCCAGGTTGTTCGAGATCAGCACGATCTTCAGCGCATTGAGGAAGCGAAACGCAGCCCTCTGCCCGTCCGCGAGATCGAGCGCGATCACCGTGCCGCCCTGCCCCATCAGGCGCTTGACCAGCGCGTTCTGCGCGTGGCTGTCATGGCCGGGATAGATCACCCGGACCAGCTTGGGATGTGCCTGCAATGCCTCTGCCAGCGCCAGCGCGCCTGACGCCTGCGCGCGCACGCGCAGGTCGATCGTCTCGAGCCCCTTCAGCATCACCCAGGCGGTGAAGGGCGACATCGAGCCGCCGGTATGCTTCATGTAGGGCTCCACCGTCTTGCGGATGAACGCGCGCGTGCCCAGGATCACGCCACCCAGCGTGCGCCCCTGACCGTCGATATGCTTGGTGGCCGAATAGACAACCACGTCGGCGCCCTGCGCGATGGCATCCGAAAAGACCGGCGTGGCGAACACGTTGTCCACGATCACCGTGGCCCCCACCGCGTGGGCGATCTCCGCGACGGCGGACAGGTCGATCACCTCCAGCGTGGGATTGGCGATGGTCTCGAAGAACACCGCTTTCGTGTCCGCCCGCACCGCCGCGCGCCACTGATCGAGATCGGTGCCGTCGACGAAGCTTACCTCCACGCCGTAGCGCGTCAGCACCTCCTCCAGCACGTAAAGGCACGACCCGAACAGCGCCCGCGCCGCCACCACGTGATCGCCCGCGCGCAGCATCGACATCAGCGCGCCCGACACCGCCGCCATGCCGCTGGCCGTGGCAAAGGCATCCTCGGCCCCCTCCAGTGCCGCGATGCGCTCCTCGAACATCGCGACGGTCGGGTTGCCGTAGCGGGCGTAGATGAACTCATCCGGGCCCGCCTCAAGGAACCGGGCCTCTGCCGCCTCCGCACTGTCATAAACGAAGCCCTGCGTGAGAAAGATCGCCTCGCTTACCTCGCCATAGCCGCTGCGGCGGGTGCCGCCATGCACCAGTTTGGTGCGCATGTTCCAGTCATTTTCCATTTTCGACCTCCGGGCGTCTGCGCCCATGAAAAAACCCCCGTCGCGGTCAAGCGAAAGGGGGCTTTCATCCTGACCTCTTTAGCGGTGTTGTTTAACGTGGCCCGCAATCCGGTAACAAATCGCCACGCCCTCGCTTTAGCCGCGCCGGTGTTGCGCGTCAACACTGTCACGTGGGTTTAACCCAAGCTTCAAGCAGCTGTCATATGTCCCGACTACGCAGACACCACAACATGTAGTGGGATAAAAGACGCATGCCCCTATTGCAGATCAATGCAGGGCCCGATGGCCCCGTTGTCAACAGGACGCAGCGCCCGCTTGGTCCAACGCTGCAAAAGGCGCTGCAAACGCCCGGCCCGATCATCATCATGTTGCATGGATACAAGTTCGCCCCCGGACATCACCGTGGCTGTCCACACCGGCATATCCTGTCGCTCCGGCCCAACCCACAGTGCTGGAAGGCGCTCAGCTGGCCGCGTGCGCTTGGTTTTGGCGCAGGCAAGGCGCAGGAGGGTCTGGGGATCGCCTTCGGCTGGTCCGCCCGCGGCACGATCTGGCAGGCCTATGCGCGCGCCGCCAGCGCGGCCGGACAACTCGCCCGCCTGATCACACAGATCCGTCGGGCCGCTCCGGGACGTGCGGTGCATCTGATGGCGCATTCCCTCGGTGCGCGGGTGGCGCTTGGCGCGATGCGGCAATTGCCCGGTGGCAGCATAGATCGCGTGATCCTGCTCAACGCGGCCGAGTATGGCGCGTATGCCCGCGACGCCCTGGAAAGCGAGGCGGGCCGCGCGGCCGAGGTCATAAATGTCACCTCACGCGAAAATGACCTGTTCGATTTCCTGCTGGAACGGCTGATCGCCCCGCCAGAGCCGGGCGACCGCACGATGGCCCATGCGATGCCACAACGGCCAAACACGCTGACCATCCAGCTCGATCACCCCGGGACCCTCGATGTTCTGACCCGGGCCGGGTTCGCCATCGCGCCGCGCACCTTTCGGTTCTGCCACTGGTCAACCTATCTCAGGCCGGGCCTGTTCGACGTTTACCGCACGCTCCTGCGCAACCCCGAAACCTTGCCATTGGCACAGTTGCGCGCAGCCCTGCCCGAAACGCCGGAGCCGCGCTGGTCGCGTGTTCTGCCGGTACCGGATCTGCGCCTGGCGCTGCCAACAGGACAGCGCGCGGCCTCCTAAAGCGTTTCGCGAAAAACCTGAATCACAGATTTTCTTGAAACGCACGCAACAGACGGGCGTTGCACGCGTTTCGCCTTTATCCGCTGTCTCAGATTGAAGGCGGCACGCTTTAGGATCGGGCGCGCTCGTCCTCGGGGGGCATGACCAGCAGCACCATGAACCAGTAGAAACCATGCAGCACCAGCGCGAAGAGCGGCATCACGGTGATCCAGACCGATAGAGAACCATTGGCGATGAGCGCCTCGTTGACCGCGATCACCGCCGCCGCGGCGATCGCGTTGATACGCAGCAGCGACACGCGCTGATAGGTCTGGCCCAACGTGCCCTGATCGTGGGTGACACGGTCCATCACGTCCTGCTCGCGCAGAATGCCCAGCACCATGATGACCAGCACGAAGGCACAGCCCGCCGACAAAACCCGTTGCGTGAACAGCGCATTGGCCAGCACCAGTTGCACCGCGGCCAGGACCACCATCGCCACCACGGGCCAGAACAGCATCATCGCGCTGTCCGCTCTGACCCGTTTCAGCCCGGCCGCCGCGGTGGGCAGGTTGCGCCACACCGCATAGCTTTCGGCGATCACGACAACGAGGACAAAGGCCGTTTCCTCGGGCAGACCAATCCATGAAAACCCGACCCACAGGATCAGCATGATCAGGATCGGCAACAGGTTCTCGGGCCGGATCGAGGGAATGGACGTCATGGCCAGCCACAGGCGATGAGATGCGGTGCGTATCATGCTGCCCGGTTTAAAGGCCGAATGCGACCAAATCCGGGCGAAGCGTGGGGATTTCCGGGACGATTTCTACCAAACCGTTCCACCGTTAGCCGGCGCCGTCTTCTTCCTTGTCGGTGCCGTGTTCATTGAAAAGCTTGCCCTGGAACATGAAGAACAGGAAGATCGCCGCCGTCAGCCCGAATGTCTTGAAATAGACCCATGTTTCCTCGCTCATCGTGCGCCAGATCAGCTCGTTCAGAACCGCAAGCGCGAGGAAGAACAGGGTGATCCGGCGGGTCAGGATCATCCAGCCCTCGTCGGTCAGCGGCATCACCCCGTCCATCACGTATTGCAAATAGGACCGCCCCTGCAAAAGGCCGATCCCCAACGCGCCGCCGAACAGGATGTAGATGATCGTCGGCTTCATCTTGAAGAACTTGGGGTCGTTGAACCACACGCTCAGCCCGCCGAACACGACGATCAGAACGGCGGTGACCACCTGCATTTTCGACAAATGCCCGGTCAGGCGCCACAGGAGGCCCATGCAAAGCAGAAAAATCGGGATGAACCCGGCGGTGACCACGATGAACCCGTCATACTCGGTGCCCGCGATGGTGAACACCCGGTCCTTGAGCCACAGGTAGGCGATGAAGAACCCCAGGATGGGCCCGAATTCCAGCACGGCCTTGACCGTCGGGTTCACTTTGCGTTCGTCCATGTCCTGCCTCATCCTGTTTCAGCCACCCATCTCAACTATCACAGCCCCCGCCGCGATCAATGCCATCAATGCGATCCGGCGCGGTCCCACGGTTTCCTTCAGCACCAGCCAGCCGATCACCGCGGCGAACACGGTCGAGGTTTCGCGCAGCACCGCCGCCTCGCCCACCTTGTCCAACCGCGTGGCAAGCATGATGGAGCCGAACGACAGGAACGCCGTCAGCCCGCCCACCACGCCGCGCGCCATGAGCGGGACCGGCGCTGGCGCGTCCGCCATCGCCCGCCATCGTCCGTAGGCGATGAACGGAAACACCAGCCCGTCGATCATGAAGAACCACGCCAGAAAGGTGAACGGATCGGCCGTGGCACGAATGCCGTACGCGTCATAGGTGGTGTAAGCCGCCACGAAAAGGCCCGTCAGCACCGCCAGCCCAAGCGCTGCGGGCATGGTGTCGCGCGCCAATGTGAGCGTGCGCAGGTTATAGATCGCCAGCCCGTAGATACCGGCCAGCAGCACCCCGACGCCCAGCCATTGCACCAGCGTGAAGGTTTCCGCAAACAGCAGGTACGCCCCGATCACCGTGAAAAGCGGCCCGGTGCCGCGCACCACCGGGTAGACCACCGTGTAGGCCCCGCGCGTATAGGCCATCGCCTGCAACAGCTTGTAGACGGTGTGAATGGCCCAGGCGGTGGCGAAGATCACCCACATGTGCGGCTCGGGCCACGGCACGACGAAAAACGCAAAGGGGGCGGCCATCGTGGCATAAGAGGCATCGATCGCCCCGCGCGTCAGCCACGGGTCATGCCGCCCCTTCTGCAGCGCGCCGAACACCGCGTGCAAGATCGCCGCC
>JANSYB010000122.1 GCA_024742655.1 Paracoccaceae bacterium
CAGCCTGCCCGATCTCGCCGAACCGGTCTGGCAGGCGACCGAGACGCTGCGCGAGGCCACCGAATGGATGGTGTCGCAGTCCGACCTGAACGAACGGTTTGCCGGGTCCGTGCCATTCCTGCGCGGCTTTGCCCGCGTTCTAGGGGCGCATTATCACCTTGCCGCGGCCATGGCCGAGGGCGGCAATGGCCCCCGCGCGCGACTGGCCCGGTTTTACATCCTGCGCCTTCTGCCCGAGTATGGCGCGTACCTGGCCCACGCAACAGCCGGGGCCACGGATCTTTACGCCCTGACACCAGAGGACTTTGCCGCCTGATGAACGCCCCGACCGCCATATTGCGCCACCCCTGGGATCACCCGCCAGACCACGGGGACGCCATCGAGGTGGCACCGGGTGTTCTGTGGATCCGCCTGCCGCTGCCGATGGCACTGGACCATGTGAATATCTATGCGCTCGACGAGGGCGACAGCTGGACCATCGTGGATACAGGCATCCACTCCAGGCGGTCGGTAGCACTATGGGAAAACGTGCTGGCCGGGCCGCTTGGGGGCAGGCCTGTCAGCCGCGTGATCCTGACCCATCATCACCCCGATCACATCGGTATGGCCGGATGGCTGATGGATCGCTTCGGCGCAGAACTGGTCACGACCCGCACCGCGTGGCTCATGGCGCGGATGCTGATCCTCGACGTCGAGGAGCGCCCGACCGAACAGGCCGTCGCCTTCTGGCGGTCGGCCGGTATGGACCCCGAGATCCTCGAGGCCCGCAAGAACGACCGGCCCTACAATTTTGCCGATGTCTGCGCCCCGATCCCGGTGGGCTACAGCAGGGTGAAACAGGGCGACGTGATCCGCGCGGGCGGGCGTGACTGGGACGTGCATATCGGCAATGGTCACGCGCCCGAGCATCTCACACTCTGGAGCCGCGACGACACCCTTGTGATTGCGGGCGACCAGATCATCAGCTCCATCAGCCCCAATATCGGCGTCTACCCGACCGAACCCGAGGCCGACCCGGTCGCCGACTGGCTTGAGGCCTGCGGGCGGCTGTCGACGCTGGCGCGCGAGGATCACCTTGTGCTTTCGGGGCACAAACTGCCCTTTACCGGTCTGCCGGTCCGGATGCGCCAACTGATCGAGAATCACCACGGCTGTCTTGATCGCCTGCGCACTCACCTGTCCGAGCCAAAGACAGCCGCCGAATGCTTTGCCCCGCTTTTCAAACGGAAAATTGATCGCGGCACATACGGATTGGCCCTTGTGGAGGCGGTTGCGCATCTCAATCATCTGCATCACGCTGGCGAGGTAACAAGGACACGGCGCACGGACGGCGCGTGGCTGTGGAAGAGCAAGGGGTAAACCGGGATGGATGACAAGATCGCGACAGCCGCGGAAATGCACGAGGCCGATGCCCTGCCCCGCTGCCACGAGGTGCACACCGATCCCGACAGGACCGGCACCGATGTTCCCGAACGTGTTGCCAAGGAACCGGTGGGCCGCAAGAGCCCGGCACAATGGGCCTATGAACGCCTGATTCTCTATATCCAGAACTTCGAAAAGACGCTGGACAATGAACACGAGGTCGCCATGGGCTTTACCGGGGGCGATGCGGGCGTTTTGCGGATCGAGGGCATGGGGTATTTCGACCCCGATATCGTCACCTTTTACGGCACGGACCCGACAGGTGGCAAAACCCAGCTGATCCAGCATGTCAGTCAATTGAACGTGATGCTGCGCACTCTGCCCAAACAATCCGAACAGGCAGAGCCGACGCGGATCGGGTTTCGCCTGGCACAGGATCTGGACGGCGCCTGAATGACCGCCTGACGACAAGGACGGCTGCCCGGCCACAGAAATTTGTCCTCAATGCCCCATAAGCCGGACGTAAGATCGTGACAGCCGCCTGTAAATCCGCTATCCAACCGATGATTTCACGTCATGCCCAAGATGAGGAACACACACATGGCAGAGCATAAGCACGGCGAAATGGACATCGAAGTTCAGGAAAAGACCTTTGATGGTTTCATCAAGGCATCCACCTACGGGGCCGTGGCCTGCATTCTGGTTCTGCTGTTTCTCGCGATGGTCAATAGCTGATCCCGCTCATATCTGAGGTCTGACCCTGCGGGTCAGGAGTGCGCCATGCGTATTGTTCTGATCGCGATAGTCTCATGTGTGATTCTGGCAGGGTGTTCAGGCAAAGAGGTCTGGGCCCCGGACGAGACCGTCACCAAGGCGGCCTATCGCCATGATGGCCCGCCGCGCCTGACGCTGTTCACCATGATCAACCGCAAGAACGGGAACGGCGGACATTCTTCCCTCATGGTCAACGGGTCGCAGCGCGTGATCTTCGATCCCGCCGGGTCGTTCAAACATCCCAGCATTCCGGAACGCAACGACCTCGTTTTCGGCATCACCCCCGCGGTCGAGGATGTCTACACCCGCTATCACGCGCGCGAGACATGGTATGTAAAAATCCAGGAACTCGACGTGTCGCCACAGGTGGCCGAGCAGGTCATGCAGCTGGCCAGCAACTACGGCGCCGTGCCCTCGGCCTATTGCGCGCGCTCCACCTCGACCATCCTCAGCCAGATTTTCCCCGACAGGGTTTCGACGACCTGGTACCCCAAGCAGCTTGCCGCGGCCTTTGCACAAGTGCCCGGTGTGCGCGAACAGGACTTCTACGAGGACGACAGCGACGACAATTCCAAGGTTCTCAAGGAGTGGAACCCGGCGGCCGTGGCACAGGCCGCAATGGTGGAATAACCCTCAGCCCAGCAGGTAGAGCGCCGCATAGAGCGTGCCCGCACCCAACCCGATGGACAGCAACACATTTCGCGTCCACGCCCCCACAACGATCGTCACCACGGCGGCCGTGAGACGGGCGGGATCCAGCGTACCCTGGGTCGCCGCGGGCCACATCACCAAGGGGGCGACGAGACCAGGCAGGACCGCCACCGCTGTATAGCGCAAATGCCGCATTACCCACGCCGGTAGAGGCCGGCTCCCGACAAGGCCGATAAATGCGAACCGCAGCAGGAAACTGCCCAGCCCCAATCCCACGATAACGAGCCACAGTTCCACACGGTCCTCGATCATGCGTCACCTGCCCGGGCGGCGCTTCGACGTTCGACCTCGGCCCCGGTGACCATGCCCAGGATACCGGCCACCAAAAGCCCAAGGTTGTAGGGAAGAAAGGCAAATACAAGGGCCGCGATCACGGACACCAGTGCGGCGGCCACATGGGCCGGCGTGCGCAACATGGGCATGATGATCGCGAGGAACGTGATCGGCAATGCGAAATCCAGCGCCAGACCCTCGGGGATCGAGTTGCCCAGCATCGCCCCCACGACAGTGAAGACATACCAGAACGGGCAAACCGGGGCGACAGTGCCCCAGAAATAGGCCAGCTTCTGACCGATCGTCCAATGCGGGTTCTGTTCATATTTCAGAACCGAGCAGCCATAACTCTGATCAACGATGAAATAGGCAGCAAGGGCCCTTTGGCGCAGGCTTGCCTCACCCAGATATGGCGTCAGAGACGCCGAATACATCGCCATGCGCAGGTTCACCGCCAAGGCCGAAACCAGCACGACGACGGTCGGCACGTCATCGACCATCAACTGCAAGGCCGTGAACTGCGCCGCCCCGGCGATCACCGCCACCGAGAAGGTCAGCGCCTCGACCACGTTCAGCCCGGCCTCTGCGGCAACGACACCGAACAGCAGGGCAAATGGGCCCACGACCAGAACGAAGGGTGCCGCATCGCGGGCACCCTGCAAGAAGATGGATTTCGTGGTTTCCGTCGGCACAAGAGCGCCCTAGATTGGCTGTTACTTGACTGACCGCCTAGCCTTTTCCCGGGAGAATTGCAATTGGCGAAGACAAACAAACTAAAGGATTACGTGATCGCGCCGGACCCGAATGCGCCGCGTCTGACGCGCGCGGTCACGGGCGTGGATCACGAGGGGCACCAAACCCGGATATCAGTGGTCGAGGAACGGCCGCTTACGATTTTCCTCAATAGCCAGGAAATCGTCACCGCGATGACCATCGGCGATTATCCCGATTATCTGGCGCTCGGCTTTCTGCGCAATCAGGGCATGCTGCGCGACGGTGAAACCGTCACCGGCGTGGAATATGACGAGGACCTGGAGACAGTCATCGTGCGCACCGATGGTCAAACCACCTACGAGGAAAAGCTCAAGAAGAAGACCCGCACCTCCGGTTGTGCCGTCGGTACGGTCTTCGGCGACATGATGGAGGGGCTGGAGGGAAAGGTTCTGCCCGATCTCGAGGTGCGCACCTCCGATCTCTACACGCTGGCATCGACGATCAACCGAACCCCCTCGCTCTATCTCGAGGCGGGCGCCATCCACGGCACCGTGCTGTGCCAGGGTGACAGACCACTCGTCTACATGGAGGACGTGGGTCGCCACAACGCGGTGGACAAGATCGCCGGCTGGATGCTGGCAGAAGGCATATCCCCCGATGACAAGCTGCTCTACACAACCGGGCGCCTGACCTCTGAAATGGTGATCAAGACAGCACTTATGGGCATTCCCGCGCTGGCCTCGCGCTCCGGCTTCACGGCCTGGGGCGTCGAGATCGCCCAGGAGGTAGGACTGACACTGATCGGACGAATGCGCGGCAAGCGCTTCGTCTGCCTTGCCGGCGATGAACGCCTGAAACGTGATGCGGATCCGGATGCCGTCCCCGACGAAGACCGCAAGCACCGGCGCAAGAGCGCGGAGGGCGAACCATGATCCACGCGCCAATTTTCTTCACAGAAAATTGCCAAGAAAATTTGCATTTTCTTGGACCGCTCAACAGGCAGACATCATGAACCGCCCTCTCGGCGTGATCCTTGCGGGTGGGCAAGCCACACGGATGGGCGGCGGTGACAAGGGCCTGCTGCGATTGGGCGACAGAACCATACTTGATCACGTGATCGACCGGCTCGCGCCGCAAGTCTCGGGCCTGGCACTCAATGCCAATGGCGATCCGTCACGCTTCGAGGCCCTTGGGCTGCCTGTCCTGGCCGACCCGATCGAAGGCTATGCGGGCCCGCTCGTGGGCGTTCTGGCCGGGCTCGACTGGGCCGCACAGAAGGGGGTCGACACCATCGTGACCGTCGCCGCCGACACACCCTTCTTTCCTGTCGATCTTGTAGACGGTCTGTGCCTGGCCGCAGAGGGCATGACGACCCCGCTTGTGCTGGCCGCCACGCCGCGCAGCGACGGGGAGAAGACGAAATCCATGTCCCGCTCGGGCCTTGTGCGCCACCCGACCTTCGGATTGTGGCCCACGGCTTTGCGCGATGATCTGCGCGCCGCCCTTGAGGACGGGTTGCGCAAGGTCGTGATCTGGACCGAGAAACATGACGGACGCGAGGCGATATTCGACATGCCCGGAGATCCGTTCTTCAACGTCAATACGCCCGAGGATCTGATGCGGGCGCAACAGATACTGAAAGACGCAGGATGAGACTATACGGGGTCGTAGGGTGGAAGAACGCCGGTAAGACCGGGTTGATGGAACGTCTCGTGACCGAGATCACGGGCCGCGGCATCTCGGTGTCGACCATCAAGCACGCGCATCACAGTTTTGATGTCGATCATCCCGGCAAGGACAGCCACCGCCACCGCGTGGCCGGCGCGACCGAGGTTCTTCTGGCCTCGCGCAACCGCTTTGCCCTGATGCATGAACTGCGTGGAGAGGACGAACCGGTACTTTCTGCATTGCTGGAAAAGCTTGCCCCGGTCGACCTTGTCCTCGTCGAAGGCTACAAGCGCGACAGCCACCCCAAGGTCGAGGCCCATCGCGCCGAGACGGGCAACCCCCTCATCGCGCCGGACGACCCGACGGTGCACGCGGTGGCCAGCGACACGGCGCTCGATCTGGACAGGCCGGTGTTCGATCTCGACGATACCGGGGCCATCGCCGATTTCATCCTGCAAGAGGTGGGTCTGTGACGCCATTCGACACGGTCGCGATCATCGACTGGTCAGGTGGCAACGATACCGGCCCGCGTCCAAGAAAAGATGCCATCTGGATGGGCCTTGTGCAGAGCGGTGTCGAAACCGTTCCGCTATACATACGAAATCGTATGGAAGCCGAGAGCGTTCTGGTAAATCTTGTTGCCAAGGAGATATCAGCCGGGCGACGGCTGTTGCTGGGCTTCGATTTCCCGTTCGGCTTTCCCGCAGGCTTTGCCACGGCCTTGACAGGGCAGGCCGATCCCTTCGCCGTTTGGGGATGGTTGGAAAACCATATCGAGGACACGCCGAATTCCAACAACCGCTTTGACGTGGCCGGCCAAATCAATGCCCGCTTTCCAGGGATCGGGCCATTCTGGTTCAACGGTTTGAAACGCGAAATAGAGCATCTGCCACGCTCGGACAGTCGACATGGGCACGGCATGGCAGAAAGGCGCGAGGCCGAGCAACGGGCGAGCGGCGCTTTTGCGTGCTGGCAGGTGGGCGGTGCAGGCGCTGTCGGGGGACAGGTTCTGACAGGGTTACCGTTTCTGAACCGTCTGCGCAGACGGTTCGCAGATCACATCGCGATCTGGCCATTCGAACGGCTCGATACCCCGGTTGCATGTGTCGAGATCTGGCCCGGCCTGATCAATCGGGCCGTCAAACGGGCCGAGGCGTGCGGCGGAATCCGCGATGCGCATCAGGTACGGTTGCTCGCA
>JANSYB010000564.1 GCA_024742655.1 Paracoccaceae bacterium
GGTCCTCATATATCGGCAGAATGGGCGCCTGCGGCGTCCAGGCGCCCTGCGGTGCCGGCAGGCCATGACGCTCCGCCCATTCCCGGAAGGCGGCGTAGACATCGACCGGCCCCTTGCTCCGGTAGCTCAGGACCGTCGCGAACGCGTAATGCAGGTCATCGGGGGGCGTCTGCGGCCAGCTCATGTGAGAACATAAGCAGAACAGGCGGCTTTGCGCCAGAGCAGAGTTCAAGAGACGCTGCCAAAACACAAGCGCATATGCGGCGCGGCGCGCCGGGTCAGGCCGGCTGCGCAGAGGCGGCCTCGAGCACCGCCTCGGCCTGCGCGATCCAGCGGATGTTCCTGTCGCGGGTCTTGGCTCGTAGGCCGCCGAGCTTCATGCCGCGCGGCTTGGCCACGGCTAACTCTGCCTTGGTCCGCTTCGAGATGAACTCGCGTTCCTGCTCGGCCAGGGCGGCATAAATATGAAGCCGGAACCTGTCGGCGTACGGCATGGACGCAACGCGCAGGCCGACAAACTTGTCTTCAAGCAGGATGGCGATGAACGCGACCGACCGGCTGATGCGGTCCAGCTTGGCGACAATGGTTGTTGCATTTTCCTCGCAGGCCAACTCCAGAGCTTTGTTCAATTCTACCCGATCAGCCTTTGATCCGGACTCAACGTCCGTGAAAGTGCCGATCACCTCGAATGGCTGCTCGGCGTAGCTGTCGAGGAATATTCCGATGTCCCGATCCTGCGCCTCGAGTCCACGACCAGAGCCGCCCTACTTTCGCGTTGAAACGCGGCGATAGAGAATGAACCGTTCCATGGCATATCCCCGATATATACATCATCAACGTTCGCTGCGCCGGCCTTTAAGGCCCACTTTGCCAACGAGGCGTGATTTCGTCTTAGTCATGCATGCTAATCGCTTATCGCCAAAAAAACATTGTACCTAAAACAATCGGTACTACGGAGGGCTCGCCGCCCACCGCATACCCCTTCGAAGTATCGTGGTCACCTGCGGGAGCTTAAGGTCCGCTAGCTCGTGCCCGATCGAGCAGTAGAAGACGCGGCCCCTGTCCCACCTGCGTTTCCAGGCGACCGGGATCACTGTTCCCTCAATCCACCAAAGGTGATCGCCCGAAAAAGTCGTTGTTGCAAGGACCTCGTTCGAAGGGTCGACTAGCATGTAATACTGTTCCGAACGCAACCGAAAGCTGCGGATGCCGTGCATGATTGGGTCGGCGGGGCGGGTGACGGTTACCTCGTAGTCAATGTAATCATCGGCGGGTTGAAGGTTGTCGGGCCATCCGGGCGGGTGGGCCACGAACTGACCGCCAATCAGGAAATGATAGGTCGGCCGGTCGCGAAAGGCGTCGCCCATATGGCCATGCCATCCCGCGATCCCGCGGCCTTCTCTGATCAGCCGCAGCAGCCCGTCCTCCTGCGGCTTCGTCATGTTGCCGAACTCCTCGCGGTGCCCTGACCGGGCCGAAGACCAGATCGGCACGATCAGGTTTACATCCGACAGGCTACCCGGATCGGCGAGAGGGTCGAGCGTGTTGTAGATGTCTACTGTGAACCCGTCCTCCGTCAGCAAATCATGGCACCAATCGGCAAAGGCGGTCGGATCGTGACCTTCCCACCCGCCGACGAACAGGGCGGCTTTCATTCGTAGCTCTCCGCCATAAAGGCAACCATAGCGGCCATGTCACGGGCGCCGTAGCCCTTCGCAATGGCGGCATCGAGCTGCGCCAGTGTCACTTGCGATTGCGGCAGAGCGACTCCCCGCGCCCGGGCCAGCGCAGCGGTGACGGCCATGTCCTTGCGGGCCAGTGCAACGGTGAAGGTCACGTCATGCGCTCGGTCGTCGAGGTAAAGCGGTTTGCGGTAGCCAAGCATGGGCGCGGCGGCGGCGCTGTGTTGGATCACGTCGAAGGCGACCGTTTGGGGGATGCCGGCGGCCCGCGTCAGCGCTAGCGCCTCAGCTAGTGTTTGGTTCAGCCCGTGGATCAGCATGTTCACGCCAAGCTTCATCACCGCGCCCGCGCCGGGGCGACCAAGGTGGATCGTCGCCTTGCCCATCGCGTCGAATAACGGCGCTAGCGATGCGCCGGTTTCGGTATCGCAGCCTGCCATGATCAGTAGCTGCGCATCCCGCGCGGCTTGCGTGGCTCCCGAAACCGGCGCGTCAACAATCATGGCGCCGTCGGGCTTACGGGCCACGAGATCGGCGATGTGATCGGGGCTAATCGTGCCCATTTGGACGAATTGGCGCGTACGGGTGCCCGCGAACAGGCCATCGGGCCCAAAATGGACGTGGACCGAGGCCGTATCATCGGCAAGCATCGTGACGACGATATCGCAGCGATCTGCTAGGTCGCGTGGGGTTGCGGCCACC
>JANSYB010000225.1 GCA_024742655.1 Paracoccaceae bacterium
TCCCTATTCCTATGTCTCGCCCGACTGGTACGAGATTGAGGATCAGGTGCCGACGTGGAATTACGTGGCCGTGCATCTGGTGGGGCAGATCGCGCTGCGACCGCAGGCGGACCTGCACGACATGCTCGACCGGCAATCGGCCATGTTCGAGACCCGGTTGCGGCTCAAGGCCCCCTGGACCAGCGCCAAGATGACCCCACAGTTGATGGAGCGGATGATGCGTCAGATCGTACCCTGCCGGATGCAGGTCACCGGGATCGACGGCACCTGGAAGCTGAACCAGAACAAGGATGATTCCGTGCGGCTGCGAGCGGCAGACCGAGTGGAAGCCGCCGGGCAGGGGGTAGGCACGGCGGTGCTCGCTTCGCTCATGCGCCAACCGCCGCAATAGCGGATGGACAGGGGGGGCATGCCGGCCTAGCCTGATCTGACCCGCACAGGAGGGCTGCCCCATGAAAATCATTTCCGCCAAACCTTCTCCTTTCGGCCGCAAGGTCAAGGTGACGTTGATCGAAACCGGTCTGATTGACCATGCGGAGCTGGTCGAGGTGGCGACCACTCCGATGCAGACCGACCCGCAGGTGGCCGCGGCCAACCCGGTGGGCAAGATCCCCGCGCTGATCCGGGATGAGGGACCGGCGATTTATGACAGCCGTGTGATTTGTCGTTACCTCGATGCGCAGGCCGGCGCGGGCTTCTACCCGGAGGCGCGCCCGTGGGAAACGCTGACACTTGAGGCGACAGCTGATGCGATCATGGATGCGGCGATCCTGATGGTCTATGAACATCGGTTTCGACCGGAAAACATGGTGTTCGATCAATGGCTCGATGCGCAGTGGTCAAAGATCGCGCGCTCCGTTCGCGCCTTGAACGAACGCTGGATGAGCCACCTCAACGGACCGATGGACATGGGTCATATCGCCATTGGGTGCGCACTCGGTTATCTCGATTTCCGTCATTCCGAACGCGGGTGGCGCAAGGGCAACGACGCGTTGGACGACTGGTTTGCTGTCTTTTCCGAACGGGATGCGATGAAGGCGACGGCGCCCGATTGAGCGCCTTGCGGCGCAAGAGCCTATCTCGTCATTGCCCTGCGGGCGCCTCCTCGGCGCGAGTGGAAACGCGACGCGTCTTTTGAAACTTTGTGTTGTTGGTGCGGGCCGGATGCCTCGGGCGGTAGTATTGGCGCAACCGTGAAACACGAATTGCTCTTTTTATTCATGGGGCCTTAAATACCTGGGGGGTTGGGGGGCAGCGCCCCCAAGGTATACATTGCGAAGTCACGCAGGCAATGTGCCGCAGGTGTCAAAAACTGTAGCTGATCCCGAAGTTTACGGCATGCGTCAGGATATCCGCGTTCAGTTCGCCCGGTGTTTGGCCGGGAACCGTCGGATCGGGATCCAGCGTGATATCATTGCCGGACCAGGTGAACTGGTATTCGCCGAATGCCGCCCACCGGTCGTTGATGTCGTACTTCATGCCCGCGATTCCGCGCACGGCAAGCCCGGTTGTTTCGTAATCGAACGTCCGTTGCGCGGCACCCACCACCTGGGCATCGACATGCGGGATCGCCACACCCAGACCGCCCCCGACATAAGGCGTCCAGTTCGCATTGGCGAAGACGCCGGGCCAGCGTTTCATGACGTTGGCGGTGATGATGTTGTGCCCGTCCGACAATTCGAGCCGGCTCAAGCCGAGGGCCGCGGCATCGGCGGCGGTCGCATAGGCCTTGGTGTGCGTGCCTTCGATGCCGAAACCGATATTGTTCTGCGTCCACCACATTGCCCGCCCGCCGTAGTAGATCGGCGCGTCGAACGGGTTGCCTTCCCAGTCAACGCTGCGGTTGACCGGGGCGCCGCCGGGAAGAAAGCCGCTGGCGGTGCTTTCGTCGACACTTTGTACGCCGACATAGAGGCTGAGTTCGAATTCTGCCGCCGCGGGGGCCGCGAATGCGGTCAATGCGGTCAGTGCGGCCGCGGTTGCGATGGTGTAGCGCATGTTCTGAATTCCTTGACGATGGTCCACTGCTCACCTCTTCGCTTACACCCGCGCGCGCCCGTCCTCAAGCGCGACAGATGCGCGCCCTGTTCAAATCGGCGGCATTGCGCACTGGACGCCCCCCGAAAGCCCCGCTAAATAGCGGTCCGAAAGGGCGGTGGGAGTCTTCCTTCGGCCTTGAACGTATTTTGCGCCCGTAAGTGGCCCTGAGAATGGAGAACGCTCGTGTCCCACGCAGAAGATCACGAAGGCACTCGCAGAGATTTCCTTTACTACGCGACCGCAGGCGCGGGCGCCGTGACCGCGGGCGCCGCGATCTGGCCGCTTGTCGACCAGATGAACCCCTCGGCGGACGTTCAGGCACTCAGTTCCATCCGCGTTGACGTTTCGGGCCTCGATGCGGGCACGCAGCTGACCGTCAAATGGCTGGGCAAGCCGGTGTTCATTCGCCGCCGCACGCCCGAAGAGATCGAGGCGGCCCGCGCCGTCGATCCGGCCGACCTGCCCGACAACGCGGCCCGTAACGAGAATCTCGGCGAAGCCGATGGCGCGGACGAGAACCGGTCAATGGACGAGGCCGGTGAGTGGCTGGTGCAGATCGGCGTGTGCACGCATCTGGGCTGTGTGCCGCTCAACAATGCCGGGGATTACGTGCTGGACAGCGGCGTCGGTGGCTGGTTCTGCCCCTGCCACGGATCGCATTACGATACGTCCGGCCGCATCCGCAAAGGCCCGGCGCCCGAGAATCTGCCGATTCCGGTTGCCGAATTCGTCGACGAAACAACGATCAAACTGGGATAAGGACGCGCGCAATGGCTGGTATTCCGCACGATCACTACGAACCCAAGTCGGGTGGCGAGAAGTGGCTGCATTCGCGGCTCCCCATCGTCGGCCTGCTTTATGACACCATCATGATCCCCACGCCCAAGAACCTGAACTGGATGTGGATCTGGGGGATCGTCCTGACCTTCTGCCTGGCGCTGCAGATCATCACAGGTATCGTTCTGGTGATGCATTACACGCCGCATGTCGATTACGCCTTTGCGTCGGTCGAGCATATCATGCGCAACGTGAACGGCGGGCACATGATCCGCTACCTGCACATGAATGGCGCGTCGCTCTTCTTCCTTGCGGTATATGCGCATATCTTCCGGGGCCTCTACTATGGCTCCTACAAGGCGCCGCGGGAAATCACGTGGATCATCGGGATGCTGATCTACCTGCTGATGATGGGCACCGCCTTCATGGGCTATGTGCTGCC
The DNA here is from genome assembly GCA_024742655.1 of Paracoccaceae bacterium. Taxonomy (GTDB): domain Bacteria; phylum Pseudomonadota; class Alphaproteobacteria; order Rhodobacterales; family Rhodobacteraceae; genus Roseovarius. Next base: position 3,260 of record JANSYB010000225.1, read on the forward strand.
CTGGGGCCAGATGTCGTTCTGGGGCGCCACGGTGATCACGGGCCTCTTCGGCGCGATCCCATTCATCGGTGAGCCGATCCAGACCTGGCTGCTGGGTGGCCCGGCGGTGGACAATGCCACGCTGAACCGCTTCTTCTCGCTGCACTACCTGCTGCCCTTCGTGATCGCGGCGCTGGTGGCCGTGCATATCTGGGCCTTCCACACCACGGGGAACAACAACCCGACCGGTGTCGAGGTGCGGCGCGGATCCAAGGCCGAGGCCGAGAAAGACACCGTTCCCTTCTGGCCCTACTTCGTGATCAAGGATCTCTTTGCCCTCGCGGTGATCCTCGTGGTGTTCTTCGCGGTCGTCGGTTTCATGCCGAACTACCTTGGCCACCCGGACAACTATATCGAGGCCAATGCCCTGGCCACGCCGGCGCATATCGTGCCCGAATGGTATTTCCTGCCGTTCTACGCGATCCTGCGGGCCTTTACCGATGACGTCTGGGTCGTGATGTTCGCCAGCTGGATTTCCGGTGGTATCATCGACGCGAAGTTTTTCGGCGTGCTGGCCATGTTCGGGGCGATCGTCGTGATGGCGCTGACCCCGTGGCTGGACACCTCGATGGTGCGCTCGGGCCGGTACCGCCCGATGTTCAAGTGGTGGTACTGGGTCTTCGTGGTCAACTTCGTGATGTTGACCTGGGTGGGGGCCATGCCGGCCGAGGGGATCTATCCCTACATCGCCCTGCTTGGATCGACCTACTGGTTCGCCTTCTTCCTCGTGATCCTGCCGCTTCTGGGCGTGATCGAGAAACCGCTGGCGCAGCCCGAGACCATCGAAGAAGACTTCAAGGCGCATTACGGCAAAGCCGAAATGCCGGCCGAATAAGAAAGGAAACGGGACCATGTTCAAGAAACTCGCGATTTCCGCAGTCGCCGCCCTGACCCTTTCGACCGGGGGCGCAATGGCCGCCGGCGGTGCAGGCTACGTCAAGGATGTCGACTTCTCCTTCGAGGGACCGTTCGGCAAGTTCGATGAGGCACAGTTGCAGCGCGGGCTGCAGGTCTTTACCGAGGGCTGCGCCTCTTGCCACGGCCTGCAATACGTGCCATTCCGGACGCTTGGCGACGAGGGCGGGCCGCATTTCTCGGAGGCCGAAGTCATCGCCTATGCCGAGCAGAACTTTGAAGTCTATGACGAGGCGCTGGATGATTTTCGCCCGGCCAAGCCGACGGATCACTTCCCCGTCTCGGGCTTCGAGGGCGCGCCTGATCTCAGCCTCATCGCCAAGAACCGTGCTGGTTTCCACGGGCCCTACGGCACCGGGATCAACCAGCTGGTCAAGGGCATGGGCGGGCCGGAATACATCTATTCCGTCCTGACCGGCTACACCGGCGAGACCAAGGAAGAGGCCGGCACGCTGTTCTACGAGAACAAGGCGTTCCCGGGAGGCTGGATCGCCATGCCCCCGCCGCTCTCGGATGAGCAGGTCGAATATGCGGGTGGTCATGCCAATGACCTCAGCCATCTGTCCAAGGATGTTTCGGCCTTCCTGATGTGGACGGCGGAGCCCAAGATGATGGACCGCAAGCATGCGGGCCTGACCGGCGTGATTTTCCTGACGGTGCTGTCGGTGCTGCTGTACCTGACCAACAAGCGCATCTGGGCCCCGATCAAGGGCAAGAAAATCGGCTGAGCTGTTTTCAGTCTGAACGGAACAAACCCCCGCCGTATCCGGTGGGGGTTTTTTATTGGGCGCAGACGTTCTATCTGAGGGGAAACCGGATTGAACGGAGCTCCGCCATGCGCCTGAATGCAGATTTCTCGGAACGTGTCGTCATTCGTCCGCAGGATTATGACTGGCAGGCCTCGCCGGCCAGTGGGGTTGAGCGGATGATGCTGGACCGGATTGGCGACGAGGTGGCGCGGGCCACCACGA
>JANSYB010000205.1 GCA_024742655.1 Paracoccaceae bacterium
AAAGCCCCTTCCGGGCTTGGTCTGTGTCATTTATTCGGAGGCTTTGATGGCTGAATTCGATACAATCCGGGCGACAACAGGTGCGCGCACCGCCCAGATTGACGAGGGGCTGCGCGCCCACATGAACAAGGTCTACGGAACAATGTCCGTGGGCATGCTGATCACCGCGCTCGCCGCGTGGGCGATTTCCGGTCTGGCCGTAACGTCAGACCCGGCCGGTGCGACTATCATGCTGCGCGAAGGCCAGTATCTGACGGGCCTGGGCCAGGCGATCTATGCATCGCCGCTGCGTTGGGTGATCATGTTCGCACCGCTCGCCTTCCTGCTGTTCGGCTGGGGCTCGCTGATGCGCCGCGGCTCGGCCGCCACGGTTCAGTTGGGCTTTTTCGCCTTCGCTGCCGTAATGGGCCTGTCGATGAGCTCGATCTTCCTGGTGTTCACGCCTTACTCGATCACACAGACCTTCCTGGTGACGGCAATCGCATTCGCCGGTCTGTCGCTCTGGGGCTACACCACCAAGAAGGACATCTCGGCCTGGGGCAGCTTCCTGATCATGGGTGTGATCGGTCTGTTGGTGGCGATGGTCATCAACCTGTTCCTGCAATCCGGCCCGATGATGATGGCTATTTCGGCCATCGGCCTGCTGATCTTTGCGGGGCTGACGGCGTTCTACACGCAGGATATCAAGAACACCTACGTGGCACACGCCGCGCATGGCGATCAGGAATGGCTGGACAAGGCCGCGATCGACGGCGCTCTGAGCCTCTACATCAGCTTCCTGAACATGTTCCAGTTCCTGCTGATGTTCATGGGGCAACAGGAATAGCGCGCCTGACGCCGACAACCTGAATCACAAAGGCCGGTCGCCACGACCGGCCTTTTTCTTTGCAGACACGCCGTTTTTTACGGATAAGGGCATGAGGAGCTTTCCCATGCCCGACAACCATGTCCCGACCAATCGCGATCACTGGAATGCCGACGCCGCGAACTGGGTGGCCGCCGGTCGCAAGGCCTGGGCCGCAGGGACACCCTATTGGGGCATATGGGAATGGCCCGAGCACGATCTACAGCTTCTGCCGGCCGACATGACCGGGCTCGACGCGATCGAGCTGGGCTGCGGGACAGGCTATGTGTCGGGTTGGATGGCCCGGCGCGGTGCGCGGGTCACGGGCATCGACATCTCGACCGGGCAACTCGCCACCGCGCGGCAACTCGCGGCACAGCATGATACGCCGATCACCCTTCTGGAAGGCAATGCCGAGGCCACGGGCCTGCCCGACGCGGGCTTTGATTTCGCGTTCTCGGAATACGGCGCGGCGATCTGGTGCGACCCCCATGTCTGGCTGCCCGAGGCGCATCGCCTGCTGCGCCCCGGCGGCACACTGGTCTTTCTTGGCCATCACCCGTTCATATATCTGACCACGCCCTATGACACGCAGGATTGCGAGCGCGTGCTGCACCGCCCCTACAAGGGCCTGCACGCCGAGGACTGGACAAAGGACGCCGTCGATCCCGGCGGCGTGGAATTCAATTTGACCTTCGCGGACTGGATGACACTGTTCGCCAGGACGGGCTTTGCCGTGACCCGCTACCAGGAGCTTTACGCGCCCGAGACGGCCACCGGCGCCCCGTTTGGCATTCCCGCCGACTGGGCCCGCGATTACCCCAGCGAACAGGTCTGGCACCTGCGCAAGACCGGCTGACCCCGCGCATCCGATTTCTGCACAGAAATCGGGCAAGAAAATGCGCATTTTCTTGTCCGGAATTTTCCGGAAAATTCCGCCTGCCCAACGAAAAGGGCCGCGCCTGATGGCACGGCCCGTTTCTGTCCGGAACTGGCTGATCCTACTTGATCTTGCCTTCCTTGTATTCGACATGCTTGCGCGCGACGGGGTCGTATTTGCGCACGGTCATCTTCTCGGTCATCGTGCGCGCGTTCTTCTTGGTCACGTAGAAGTGGCCCGTGCCCGCGGTCGAGTTCAGGCGGATCTTGATGGTGGTCGGCTTCGCCATGTGTCTCTCTCCTGCGGCGGGGCCTGCATGTGCGCCCCGCGAAATAGGTCATGAAGCCCGCCTTTTATACGGGCCGCCCCCCATGTCAACCGGATTCTCCCGGCCCCGGCCTCAGTTCGAGCTGAGCCGCGTGGGCATGCGGTAGAAATGGTGCACACCGATCGTCGTGGTACGGGGAAATTTGCGCGCCCACCGTGGATTGACCGCCTTGGTGTGGTAATGCGTGGCCCCGTCGGTCAGCTTGCGCGGCGCGCCCTTGACCATCAATGCGGCCACCTTGCCCACGCGTTCGAACGCGCGCGGCTCGGCGATCACCTCCTTGTGGCCATCGCAGGTATATGTGAACTGGCACTGGTACTTGCGCCCCGTGCCCTGGTGGATCACGCCACAGACCGTATCGGGAAAGGCCGCACTGTCGACGCGGTTGAGGATCACCTCCGCCACGGCGAACTGCCCCTTGACGGTCTCGCCCCGGGCCTCGAAATACAGCGCCTCGGCCAGGCAGCGCCACTGCTCGCCGCCCTTGGGCACCGACTGCGCCGCCAGCCAGTTTCGCGAATATTCGACATCCACGCCGGGACGCTGCATGTAGCTGGCCAGCATGTCCTTGGGCATCGCGCTCAACACGCGGCTTTCCTGCGCGAAAAGCCTGTCCAACTGTGGTTCTGCGGCAGCCGCGCTGCCCAACGTCATCAGAACGGCAATTGCGAGTCGTTTCATGGCTCGCCTCCTGTGTCTGGTCTGCAGGGGCGCAATCGGCCCCCTGAACATCCGGGCGAGATACAGAAAACGGCGTCGCAGGTCCACCCCACGACATCCACGACACCACCCGCGCGCAAGGATCGGCCGCCCGGCCCCGCGCCCAATGCCAGATATTGCCGGAAAGAGGGCTGACCCTACCCGATCTTGTCTTTGACCGCCAGCTGTGCGGCAGCAAGTCGCGCCACAGGTACGCGGAATGGAGAGCACGAAACGTAGTCGAACCCCGCCGCGCGGCAAAACGCGATTGATTCGGGGTTGCCGCCGTGCTCGCCGCAGATCGACAGGGTCAGCTCCGGGTTGGCCTTGCGGCCTCGCTCTGCCCCGATGGTCAGCAATTCGCCCACCCCTTCGGCATCGAGCCGGTGAAACGGGTCTTCGGGATAGACACCCTGTTTGACGTAATCGGACATGAAGCGCCCGGCGTCATCGCGCGACAACCCGTAAGTCATCTGCGTCAGATCGTTGGTTCCGAAGCTGAGGAACGACACGTGCTGTGCGATTTCTTCGGCGCGCAGCGCGGCGCGTGGCGTCTCGACCATCACCCCCAACCGGTAGGTGAAATCGCGCCCCGTCTCGGTGCGTACGGCCGCGGCCACCGCATCGACACGCATCTTGACCAGCTCGACCTCGCGCTTGGCCGAAACCAGCGGGATCATGATCTCGGGCACGACCGGATCGCCCTCGCGGCTGGCCTCGACCGTTGCCTCGAAAATCGCGCGGGCCTGCATCTCGTAGATTTCGGGCATCACCACGCCCAGGCGCACGCCGCGCATGCCCAGCATGGGGTTGTATTCGTCCAGCGCCTCGACACGCCGTGTGACATCCGACAACGGCAGGTCCAGCGCCTCGGCCAGCTCCCGGATGCCGTCACGATCCGACGGCAGGTATTCGTGCAGCGGCGGATCGAACAGGCGGATGCAGACCGGCAGGCCTTGCATGATGCGGAAGAGGTCGATGAAATCGGCCCTCTGCATCGGCAGGATCAGTTCAAGCGCCGAGGCGCGATCGGCACCGGTATCGGCAAAGATCATCTCGCGCATGGCGGTCAGGCGATCGGGGTCGACGAACATATGCTCGGTCCGGCACAGGCCGATGCCCTGCGCCTTGAAACGCCGGGCGGCCTCGGCATCGGCGGGGGTGTCGGCATTGGCGCGCACCTCGATATCGCGCACCTCGTCAGCCCAGGCCATGAGGGTGCGGAAACTGTCGTCGCGCGCGGCCTCCAGCATCGGCGCCTCACCGGCCAGAACCTCGCCGTTGGTGCCGTCGATGGTGATGACGTCCCCGGCGCGCAGGGTGCGGCCATCGGGAAAGATCAACCGCTTCTTCTGGGTCTGGAACCGGATTTCCGAGGCGCCGACGACACAGGGCCGGCCGATGCCGCGCCCGATCACCGCCGCGTGGCTGGTGGTGCCGCCGCGCTCGGTCAGCACGCCAACGGCGGAATGCATGCCGCGGATATCTTCCGGGCTGGTCTCACGGCGCACCAGAATGCACGGCTCGTCCCGCGAATCCGAGGCCTGCGCCTCGGCCGCCGAGAACACGATCTTGCCCGACGCGGCGCCCGGGCTGGCGGCGATGCCGCGCGCGATGACGTCGCGCGGCGCATCCGGGTCGATCTGGCGGTGCAGCAATTCGTTCAGCGCGCGCGGCTGGATGCGCATCAACGCCTCTTCGCGCGGGATGATCCCGTCCTCGGCCAGGGCCACCGCGATGGCCACGGCTGCGCGCGCGTTGCGACTGACCCGGACACCGTCGAGGACATGCACCTGCCCGTTTTCGATGGTGAACTCGGTCTGCATTTCCTCGCGCAGCTTCGCGCGCATCAATTCCGTCAGCGCCTTGAGCTTGGCAAAGGCGTCCGGCGCCAGTTCCTCCAATGACGGCCCACGCGGGTCACGCTCCAGAAACAAGGCCTCGTTTTGCTTGTTCAGGGCCTCGCGGCCCTGGCTCTGGCTGAGATAGCGACCGGTGATCTGACGCGCGCCGGTCTGGCTGTTGACCAGTTGCATCACGCCCGAGCCGCATTCCCCCTGCCCCAGCCCAAGGGCCATTTCCTGCACCACGAGGCCGAGGCCCGCATCCGCCGGGGCCCCCTTGGCCTGCCGCAAGAGGCGCGCCGTCGTGCCCTGCCAGGCCCGCGCCATGGACCGCAGCACCTCGAGCAATTGCACGCCGGAATCCTGCGGAAAGCTTTCCTCGGTCTCGTCCTCATAGGCCGAGAGGGCCTCGCCCAGGGCGATGACGGGATCATCCGACAACTCGTCGAACATGTCCGGGTCGAGGCGCGCGACATGCACCGCGTAGGCCTGCACGAACCGCAGGTACAGCGCGGCGGAAGCCGCCTTGCCGATCTCGTCGCTCAACTCGACATGGCGGGCATCGTTCATGCCGATATTCAGCACCGCACCCGGCCCGCCCCAATCGGGGTCTTCGGACGACGGTCGCACGCACAGGATGGGCGACGTCCCGAACGGCGCCAGAAGGGCCTCCATGTCCGGCGTATCCCCCGCCGCGATGGAGGCGACCGCGTCAAACGACAGCGCCACGGTGCGCGGCACGGGAATATCCAGACGCACAAGGCGCTGCAGGCACTTCGCACGCCCGCCATGGGTGTGCGTCGCCACCGGGGCAACCGGCGTGATCGGGGTGATATGAGACTCGTCTTGCTGCAC
>JANSYB010000354.1 GCA_024742655.1 Paracoccaceae bacterium
CAACGTGTTTTGAACGTCTGGACACTTATCCCGTGCCGGCGTGGATCACATTTTCACCCGGGGCTGACTTGACGCCTTGTCGTGCTATCATTGGGTCTGACCAGATCGACGAGGGCTCCGATGATCCGTCTTGCCTTGATATTTTTCGCCCTGATGACGACGGCCGCCGTCGCGCAGGACCGCAAGCCCAGCCATTGCCTTGCCGTTGCGCAAGCCGCGCCCGGGATCGAATATCTTCAACAGGCCTCGTTTCGCGACCCCGTCCCGGACGATATGGTGCGCGTGCAGTACATCGCGCATGCCTCTTTCCTGATCCAGGCCGATGGGGGCACTTCGGCGGTCACTGATTTCACCGGCTTCGTCGGGAATGTGGATTTCACCCCTGATGTGGTCACCATGAACCACGCCCATGAAACCCACTGGACGGCCTTCCCCGACCCGGCGATCCCGCATGTTCTGGAGGGCTGGGGTGAGACGCACGGCGCCGGTGTCGAGCATTATCTTGACCTTGGGGACATGGTGGTGCGCAACGTGTCCACCGATATCCGCTCTCCTTACGGTGCGGGTGTCGAGGAAAAGGGCAACTCGATCTTCGTGTTCGAGACGGCGGGCCTTTGCATCGGCCATCTGGGTCATCTGCACCACGTGCCAACGGACGAACAATTCGCGGCCCTTGGCCGGGTCGATGTGCTTCTGGTGCCGGTGGACGGGGGCTATACCATGGCGCTCGATGACATGATCGACGTGGTGCGGCGACTGAAATCCTCGATCGTGATCCCGATGCACTGGTTCGGGGATTTCACGCTGGAGCGCTTCCTGACGGGTATGGAGGCCGAATTCGCCGTCGTCCGGACGGGCGAAAGCGCGCTCAGCGTATCACTGGACCGGTTGCCGGCGCGGCCCACCGTCATGGTGCTGCGGCCGCGCTATCTGGTGGATGCCGGGGACTGAACGCCCGCCGCGAAGCCTCAGCGTTTGCGGTCGCGGCGGCTCGACATGGGCTGAAAGGCCACGCCGACATGCGCCTCGCAATAGGGTTTGCCGGATTGCACCGGCAGCCCGCAGAACCAGAAATCATCGGTCGCCGGGTCGCCCACGGGCCATTTGCAGGTCCGTTCGGTCAATTCCATCAAGCTCAGCTTCTTGGCCTTCTTCTCGATCTCGCTGACCTTTGCCAGCGCCTCGGGGTCGATCTCGTTGGCCGAGGGTTGCGGGGGCAGGGGCTGGCCGGCCGGGATGATCGGCTTGATCCGGCTCACCGGTGCGGCGGGGGCCGTCTCCTTGGGCGACTCGACCGGCTTGGTCTCCTGCTTGGGTGTCTTCGCGGCGGGCTTGGCCTTGGTGGCGGGCTTGGCCGGTTTGGCCTTGCTGCCGCCATCAGCGGCGCCGCCCGAACCGTTGCGGTTGGACAGGCCAAGACGATGCACCTTGCCTATGACCGCGTTGCGCGTCACGCCGCCCAGCTCCTTGGCGATCTGGCTGGCAGACTGGCCTTCGCCCCACATTTTCTTCAGCAGCTCAACGCGCTCGTCGCTCCAGGACATGTGTCCCCTTTCCGTCTCGATGGGCCGCCCGCGTGTCGGGTGCCGAGGAATTTCAACAAGCCCCTATTCTAATCACTGGCCAGTGAGTTACAAGGCGTCACAACCATCGGAACGGGCAGGATCATGCAGGAATTCGTGGAAATGGGCGCGCGGCGCTTCGGACGTGTGAACTGGTTGGGCCTGGCGACGCTGGCGCGGCGCGAAACGCAACGCTTCATGGCGGTCTGGACCCAAACCCTGATGGCGCCGTTGGTGACAGCCGGGCTGTTCATGGTGATCTTCACCATCGCGATCGGGCCGCGGCGGGGCGAGGTGATGGGGGTGGATTTCACGACCTTCCTGGCCCCCGGCATCCTGATGATGACGGTGATCCAGAACGCCTTTGCCAATACGTCGTCCTCGATCGTGATTTCCAAGGTACAGGGCAATATCGTGGACACGCTGATGCCGCCGCTGTCGGCGGCCGAACTGGTGCTGGGCTATCTCGCCGGGGCGGTGGCGCGCGGCGTTCTGGTTGCACTCGCCATCGCGACGGGCCTTGCGCTGTTTCTCGGGCTGGTTCCGGCGCACCCGTTCTGGGCGTTGCTTTTCGTGGTGCTGGGGGCGGCGTTTCTGGGCGCGCTTGGCATGGTCGCGGGTATTTTCGCCAACAAGTTCGACCAGATGGCGGCGATCACGAATTTCATCGTCACGCCGCTGGCCTTTCTGTCGGGCACCTTCTACTCGGTCGAGGCGCTGCCGGGCACGCTTTACACCATCAGTCATGTCAATCCGGTCTTCTACCTGATCGACGGGGTCCGGTTCGGGATGATCGGCGTGTCGGATTCCTCGCCCATGCTGGGGCTTGTCGTGGCGCTCGGCTCGACCTTCGCGGTTGCCGTGCTGGCCTGGGGGATGTTCAGGCGGGGGTACAGGCTGAAGGCCTGACGTCGTCCAGACGAACGCCAGCGTCATACAGTGCCTGTCGGTGGCGCCTGCGCGTCACCTTCCAGGGGCAGTTTTGCGAGGTCACAGCTTGAAGGCGCAACACCCTAGCGGCACATCGCCTCTGCGCGGTCCCCATAGGCACGGTAGGCCTTCCAGAAGCTTTCGTCGTTGATGCGATCCGATTGACGGATTTCCTGGGCGCGATGCGGGTCGCCGTAAAAGGCGACGGCGCGGCGTTGTTGCGCACCCGAAAGGGTCTGGTTCGCCGCATATTGAATACAGCCGCAAAGCGCCCGGGAGCGCGCCTTGCGATCCGAGGCCATGCACGCTTTGCTGATGGGGCCAAACGCCACCGGCGCGCCCCGCGACACATTGGCCGAGCCGGAGTTTCCCTTGAAGCGGTCCGCGCGGCCACAGGCCGCGACGCTCAGAACCAATGCGATCAGGATCAGCTGTTTCATTGCTCTTGCCTCGGTAAGCTGGCGCGGGGTCGCTCTTTTGACGTCTTGCCGCGTCTGTCGGGTTGCTCTGGTTCGATCATTGCCCGATCCAATGCGGATTTTCAATTCACATCATTGTCCGCGCCTGCAACACTCGGGCTGGATCTGATCGACGCCCGGAGCGCAGCACAATGGATTTCAGTTTTTCCAACCTGATCTTTTTACTTTTCCTGCTTTTGTTTCTTCAGCCCGTTCTGGCCGGACGCTTTTTCGGGTTGCGACGGGAACAGGCCATCCGCGCGATCGAGCGCAGCCGGGGCAGTCGGGTCATCACGATGATCCACCGGCAGGAAAAGCGCAGCCTGTTCGGCATGAATGTCAGCCGGATGATCGATCTCGAGGATGCCCAATCCATCATTGCGGCGATCAAGTCCACGCCGGACGAAACGCCGATTGACCTCGTGATCCACACGCCGGGCGGCCTTGTGATCGCGGCGATGCAGATCGCCCGCGCGGTCGAGGCTCACCCGGCGCGCGTGACCGTCTTTGTCCCGATCTATGCGATGTCAGGGGGCACGCTGATCGCGCTTGCGGCGGATGAGATCGTGATGGGGGAGTTTTCGATGCTGGGGCCGATCGACCCGCAGATCATGGGTATTTCCGCAGCCTCCATCATCGCGGCGCGCGACGCAAAGCCAGTCGAGCATGTCTCGGATCTTGCCCTGGTGCTGGCCGATGTCAGCGAAAAGGCCATGGCACAGGTCAAGGCCGGCGCGGTCGAGATCATGACCCCGCGCCTGCCGCGCGACAAGGCGGAGAACCTTGCCGACACCCTCGCCTCGGGAACGTGGACCCATGACTACGCCCTCACCGTGGCCGAGGCCCGGGACCTCGGCTTGCCGGTCACGGTCGGTATTCCCCCGGATTTCCTGGATTTGATGAAGCTTTACCCCGCGCCGGTGAAGCAATCCGCGGTCGAGTTCCTGCCGTTCGATCCGCCCGGCCGCAAGATGATGTAATC
>JANSYB010000027.1 GCA_024742655.1 Paracoccaceae bacterium
CGAGGTCTTCGCCGCGGGCGAAGAGCCCATCGAAGGGGCGAGCCGCGACGATCTGGTGGCCGGCCTGATCCGCCACGGCCACCGGCACGCCCGCGCGATCCTGGGCGAGGATGACCTGGAACGGCTGGTGCGTGAACAGGCTGGGCCGGGTGACATGGTGGTCTGCCTTGGTGCCGGCACGATCAGCGCCTGGGCCAACAATCTGCCCGCGCGGCTGGAGGGCTGATCATGCCGGGGCCCGGAATTTTCCAAAAATTCCGTGCAAGAAAATGCGCATTTTCTTGCCCGTTTTCTGCGCAGAAAACGGGCCTGGACGGCGCCGGGGAATGCTGAAATGACGGACGCCCTCAAACGCCGGATCGGACTGGGCCTGCTGACGGCCTACGGGGTCGGCGTCATGGTGGGCGCGGGCATCTACGTGCTGGTCGGGGCCGTGGCGGCCGATGCCGGTATCTGGGCGCCTTTGTCCTTCCTTGTGGCCGGGATCATCGCGGCGCCCACGGCGCTGTCCTATGCCGAGTTCACCACCCGTCTTCCCGAGGCCGCGGGCGAGGCGGTGTTCGTGGCCAAGGGTCTGGGCGTGGATGCGCTTGGTGTGCTTGTGGGGCTGGGGATCGTGGCCGCGGGGGCGGTCTCCGCCGCGGCGGTGCTGCGCGGCGGGACGGGATATCTGACCTCGGTCGTCGATCTGCCCTTCGACATCACGCTGGTCGTCATGGGTGGCCTGCTGGTCAGCGTGGCGATCATTGGCGTGCTGGAAAGCCTGACGCTTGCCGCGATCTTCACCGCGATCGAGGTTCTTGGCCTGGCCTTCGTTATCTACGCGGGCACGACGGCAGAGCCGGTCGAGGCCTTTCAGGCCCCGCCCGCGATCGTGTGGTCCGGCGTGGCCGCAGGCGCGGTTCTGGCCTTTTTCGCCTTCATCGGGTTCGAGGACATCGTCAACATGGCCGAAGAGGTGCGCGACCCCGAGCGCACGTTGCCACGGGCGATCCTTCTGTCACTGTTGATCACCAGCCTGCTTTATGCGCTCGTCTCCTATGCGGCCGTACGCGCGGTGCCTTTGGACAAGCTGTCGGTATCCGAACAGCCCCTTGCCCTTGTCTGGAGCGAGGCGCGCGGTGGCAGCGCTTCGTTTCTGGCTCTGATCGCGGTGGCGGCGGCCCTGAACGGGGTGCTGGCGCAGATCGTCATGGCCTCGCGCGTTCTTTTCGGCCTGGGCAAGCGGACCGCCGCGCTGTCGGTTTTTCACCATGCACACCCTCGCTTTGGCACACCGGCGCTGGCGACGCTGCTGGTCGGCGCGATCGTGCTGGCGGCGGCGCTGGTCTTGCCGATTTCGGATCTGGCCGGGGCCACGTCGACCATCCTGTTGTCGGTTTTCGTTCTGGTGAACGCCGCGCTGATCGCCATGAAACGCCGCGCCCCCGAGGCGCCCTTCCAGGTGCCGATGGCCGTGCCGGTCGTCGGTCTGCTCGCCGCGATGGCGGCGCTGGCCGTCTCTTTCGGATTGATCCTGTGAGCGTGACGCTGATCCTGGCCTGCCTGTGGGTCATCGCCGGGGCCGCCGTGGCGTGTCTGCCGATGCGTTACCAGTATGTTCCGGGTGTTCTGCTGCTTCTCGTGGCGCCGGTTCTGATCATTTTCATCGGACGTGACCTTGGTGTGATCCCCGCCGCGCTGGCGGTCCTTGCACTGGTGTCGATGTTCCGCCGCCCCTTGAAATATTTCGCCGCCCGCGCCATGGGCCGCAACCCGGAGGTGCCGAAGTGAGCCTGTCCCTGATCCTCGCCTGTGTCTGGGCGATCCTGGCCAATATCCTGGCCATGATCCCCAGCAAGGACAATTACTGGGCCCGCGCCTATGCGCTCATTGCCCTCGGCATCCCGATCCTCGGCTATGTCACCTATGAGAACGGGCCGTGGATCGGACTGCTGGTGCTGGCCGCGGGCATGAGCCTGCTGCGCTGGCCGGTGATCTACCTTGGCCGATGGGTTCGGAAAACCCTTGGACGTGGCGCAGAGCGGCAGGGTTAGATTTTTGAGTATTTGGGGAACGATGAAAGGCGCGGGTCCGTGCCCTTTACCCGGCCGCTGCTCTGGGGCAAAAGCCCCTCCATGACCACGCTTCCCACCCCCCGCGGCAGGCTGACGCCCGACCGTCCCCTGAACGATCTGACATGGCTGCGCGTGGGCGGGCCGGCGGATTGGTTGTTCCAGCCCGCCGACGAGGCGGACCTTGCGGATTTTCTGCGTGAGCTCGATCCGGCAATGCCGGTCTTTCCCATGGGTGTGGGCAGCAACCTGATCGTGCGGGACGGGGGCATCCGCGCCGTGGTGATCCGGCTGGGGCGCGGCTTCAACGGGATCGAGGTGCAGGGCGACCGGGTCATCGCCGGGGCGGCGGCATTGGACGCCCATGTGGCGAAGAAGGCGGCCGAAGCGGGCATCGATCTGACCTTTCTGCGCACCATTCCCGGCGCCATCGGCGGGGCGGTGCGGATGAATGCGGGCTGCTATGGCAGCTACACCGCCGATCATTTCGTCGAGGCGCGCGCCGTGACGCGCACCGGTGAGGTTGTGACGCTGTCGGCGCGGGACCTGAATTTTCGCTACCGGCAGACCGACCTGCCCGAGGGCTGGGTGATCACGCAGGCCACGTTCCGGGGCGATCGGGGCGATCCCGATGAGCTATCCGCACGCATGACAGCGCAGCTGAAAAAGCGCGACGAAACTCAGCCCACCAAGGACCGTACGGCCGGCAGCACCTTCCGCAACCCGGCCGGGTTCAGCAGCACCGGGCGGGCCGATGACACCCATGATCTCAAGGCGTGGAAGGTGATCGATGACGCGGGCATGCGTGGCGCCATGCGTGGCGGGGCACAGATGAGTCCCAAGCACTCCAACTTCCTCGTCAATACCGGCGATGCCACGGCCGCCGACCTCGAAGGATTGGGCGAGGATGTGCGAAAAAGGGTTTTCCAAAACAGTGGAATAGAGTTACACTGGGAGATCATGAGGGTCGGCGAAACGACCCCACGACGCGATTGAGGCGGAACAAACAAGACAAGGGTCGGTAAACGGCCTTGGGCAAGAGGCAGACAGTGGGTCTTTCGAGCGGAAAACCCCAGACTGTTGCGGTGATCATGGGCGGCCCTTCGGCAGAGCGCGAAGTGTCGCTTTCGTCAGGCAGGCAATGCGCCGCGGCACTCCGGGATGCAGGATATGGGCATGTGATCGAGGTCGATGCCGGCCGCGATCTGGCGTGCCGATTGTCCGAGCTGTCCCCCGATGTCGTCTTCAATGCCCTGCATGGCCGCTGGGGTGAGGATGGCTGTGTGCAGGGAATTTGCGAATGGATGCAGATCCCCTATACCCATTCCGGCGTTCTGGCCTCGGCTCTGGCGATGGACAAGCAAAAGACCAAGGCGGTCTATCGCGGCGCGGGCCTGCCGGTGACCGACAGCCTGCTGGCGGAGCGGGACGCGGTGCGCGCGCGCCACGTGATGACGCCGCCCTACGTGGTCAAGCCCAACAACGAGGGCTCGTCTGTTGGCGTCTACCTCGTGCACGAGGAGGCCAATGGCCCGCCGCAACTGTCGGACGACATGCCCGAGACCGTGATGGTCGAGGCCTTTGCGCCGGGGCGGGAACTGACGACTTCGGTGATGGGCGACCGGGCGCTTGGCGTGACCGATATCATCACCGAGGGCTGGTACGACTACGACGCCAAGTACAAACCGGGCGGCTCGCGCCACGAAATTCCCGCCGACATCCCCGAAGAGATCACCGAGGCCTGCCTGGATTATGCGATCCGCGCGCATGAGGTGCTGGGGTGCCGGGGCCTGTCGCGCACCGATTTCCGCTGGGACGAGGATCGGGGCCTCGAGGGCCTGATCCTGCTGGAGACCAACACGCAGCCGGGCATGACGCCCACCTCGCTGAGCCCCGAGCAGGCGCAGGCGGCGGGCATTTCATTTCCGGACTTGTGCGACTGGCTGGTGAGGGACGCGTCATGCAACAGGTGAACCGTCCCGATCCCGCGCCATCGCGCCTGCGCTACCGGTATCAGCGGCTGATGCTGACGCCGCTCTTTCGCAAGCTGCTGCGCGTGGGCGTGCCGTTTGCCGTCTGCTTCGTTCTGGCCTCGGCCTATCTGGGTCAGCCGCAGCGGCAGGAGGCGATCGTGCTGGCAATGGCCGATATCCGCCACCAGATCGAAACCCGTCCCGAATTCATGGTCAACCTGTTGGCGGTGGAGGGCGCAAGCCCCGGGATCGAAGAAGATATCCGCGAAATTTTCCCGCATGACCTTCCGGTCAGTTCCTTCGATCTGGATCTCGATGCGGTGCGGGACATGGTTCTTGGCCTGCCGGCCGTGGCCGATGCCGCGGTGCGCATCCGGCAGGGCGGGGTTCTGGTGGCGAAGGTCACCGAGCGCGAGCCCGCGGCGATCTGGCGCTCACGCGACGGGATCGGTGTGGTGGATGCCGAAGGTGTGGTGATCGGTGAATTGACGCAGCGTGCCGAGCGGCCCGACCTGCCGGTGATCGCGGGGACGGGGGCGGACAAGGCCGTGCCCGAGGCGCTGGCCATCCTGGCGGCGGCCGCGCCGCTCAAGGGGCGTGTGCGGGGCCTGGTGCGGATGGGAGAGCGCCGGTGGGACGTGGTTCTGGACCGCGATCAGCGCATCCTGCTGCCCGAACGCGACCCGGTGCGCGCGCTCGAGCGGGTGCTGGTGCTCAATGATGTGCAGGACATGCTGGAGCGTGACCTGGTGGCGGTGGATATGCGGCTGTCCGAGCGGCCCACCATCCGGATGACTGAAAGCGCCGTCGAGGAATGGTGGCGCGTGACAAAAATGACTGTAGGGGCGGAATAAGCATGATCGAGCTATACGATTCTCAGAGGGCGATGCGCGCCATGCGGAAGGCCGCGATGCAGCGTGGCGTTGTGGCCGTTCTGGATGTGGGGACATCCAAGATCGCCTGCCTTGTGCTCAGGTTCGACGGAACCGACCGTCTGCGCGAGACCGACGGGGTCGGCGCGATGGCCGGGCAGGTCGGGTTCCGGGTGATCGGTGCGGCCACGACGCGCTCGCGCGGGGTGCGGTACGGTGAGATCGAGACGATGGGCGAGACCGAACGCGCCATTCGCACCGCGCTGCAGGCCGCGCAGAAGATGGCCAATTTCCGGGTCGATCACGTGATCGTCTGTTTCTCGGGGGCCGCACCGCGCAGCTATGGCCTTGCCGGCAAGGTCGATCTTGAGACACAGCTGGTCTCGGAGCAGGACATCAGCCGGGTTCTGTCGGCTTGCGATGTGCCCGACTATGGCGACGGGCGCGAGGTGCTGCATGCCCAGCCGGTCAATTTCGCGCTGGATCACCGGACCGGTCTGAACGATCCGCGCGGCCAGCTTGGCAACGAACTGGCCGTGGACATGCATATGCTCACCGTGGATGGGGTGGCCATCCAGAACCTCGCGCATTGCATCAAGCGTTGCGATCTTGAACTGGCCGGCCTTGCCAGTTCTGCCTACGTGTCGGGCATCTCGGCGCTGGTCGAGGATGAACAGGAGTTGGGCGCGGCCTGTATCGATCTGGGCGGTGGCTCGGCCGGGATCTCGGTCTTCATCAAGAAACACATGATTTACGCCGACAGCGTGCGCATCGGCGGCGAACACGTGACCAACGACATCTCCATGGGTCTTCAGGTGCCACAGGCCACCGCGGAGCGGATCAAGACCTTTTATGGCGGCGTGGTGGCCACCGGCGTCGATGATCGCGAGATGATCGAGATCGGCGGCGAGACGGGCGACTGGGAACATGACCGCCGCACCGTCAGCCGCGCGGAACTTATCGGGATCATGCGCCCGCGGGTCGAGGAGATCCTGGAGGAGGTGCGCGCGCGCCTTGACGCGGCCGGGTTCCAGCATCTGCCCAGCCAGCAGATCGTTCTGACCGGCGGCGGCAGCCAGATTCCGGGTCTGGACGGGCTGGCCAGCAAGATCCTCGGCCAACAGGTCAGGCTTGGCCGGCCGCTGCGGGTGCATGGCCTGCCGCAGGCCGCGACAGGGGCGGGATTTGCCAGCGCGGTGGGTATGTGCCTCTTTGCCGCGAATCCCCAGGACGAATGGTGGGACTTTGAGATTCCCGTCGACAGGTACCCTGCGCGGTCGCTCAAGAGGGCCGTGAAATGGTTCAAGGACAACTGGTAACCGCAATATATGGACAAATCGGCGAAATCCCGCGTGTTTGATAGAAAAACAAGGCACATTTTGTGGCAATTTGGTGTTTTTTGGGTGACGGATGGGTTAACGCCCGGTAAGAATAGAGCAATATAGGCGGAAAAAGGCCTGCGAATGCGGGCACCAACAGCAGGCGGACAGAGCGATGACATTGAATCTCAGCATGCCAGGTCAGGGACCGGATCAGGAACTCAAGCCAAGGATCACCGTGTTCGGTGTGGGCGGCGCAGGCGGCAACGCGGTCAACAACATGATCGACAAGCAGCTCGAGGGCGTCGATTTCGTCGTGGCCAACACCGATGCACAGGCCCTGGCGCAATCGAGGGCCGAAAGCCGGATCCAGCTGGGCGTGAAGGCCACCGAAGGTCTGGGCGCGGGCGCCAAGGCCGCGGTCGGGGCCGCCGCCGCGGAAGAGAACATCGAGCAGATCGTCGACCATCTGGCCGGGGCGCATATGTGCTTTATCACCGCCGGCATGGGCGGGGGCACCGGCACGGGCGCGGCACCGATCATCGCGCAGGCCGCCCGCGAGCTGGGCGTTCTGACCGTGGGTGTCGTGACCAAGCCCTTCCAGTTCGAAGGGGCCAAGCGCATGCGCCAGGCCGAGGATGGTGTCGACAGCCTGCAGAAGATGGTCGATACGCTGATCATCATTCCCAACCAGAACCTGTTCCGTCTCGCCAACGAAAAGACGACCTTCACCGAGGCGTTCTCGATGGCCGATGACGTGCTTTATCAGGGTGTGAAGGGCGTGACCGACCTGATGGTCCGTCCGGGCCTGATCAACCTCGACTTTGCCGATGTCCGGGCCGTGATGGACGAGATGGGCAAGGCGATGATGGGCACCGGCGAGGATTCCGGCGAAGATCGCGCGATCCAGGCCGCCGAGAAGGCGATCGCCAACCCGCTGCTGGACGAAATCAGCCTGCGCGGCGCCAAGGGTGTTCTGATCAACATCACCGGCGGACACGATCTGACCCTGTTCGAACTTGACGAGGCCGCCAACCGCATCCGCGAGGAAGTGGACGCAGACGCCAACATCATCGTTGGCTCCACGCTGGATACCGGCATGGAAGGCGTGATGCGCGTGTCCGTCGTCGCCACCGGCATTGATGCCACCGACGTGAACCACGAAACACCTGTGCCGCGTCGCAGCCTGGCCGAGCCGCTCAAGCCGGCCGAGACCGTCAGCGAAGAGCCCTTCGAACAGCCCTATGAAGAGCCGGCCGTGGCCGCCTATCAACCGACCGATGAGCAAGAGGTCGCGGTGGCCAGTTCGGAAGACGAACCCAGCCTCTTCAACGCGTTCGACGCGCAGCGCGCGGCCGCCGAAGAGCAGATGGAAGACATCTTCGAGCAGGATGCCGGCAGTGCAGATGCCGAGGATGACGGCGCGTTGCCGCCCCCGGCCTACACGCCCCCCAGCGAGGCCGCGCCATATGTCGCGCATGCCGCCGAGGAGGCCGAGGCCTTTGTCGCACCCAAGGCACCGGCCGCGGGCACACCGTCGCCCGACGCCCTGGCCCGACTGCAAGCCGCTGTTGGAAAAGCGCCCCGGCAGGCCGGAACGCAGCGCCCTCAACCGGCCGCGGAGGTGGATACGCCGGCTGAAAAATCGCGGTTCGGGATCAATTCCCTGATCACCCGGATGACCGGGCACGGGGCCGAAAGCCAGCAGCAACCTCAGCGTCCCGCGCGCCAGCAACCGCCGGTTCAGTCCGCACAGGCCGCCTCGGCACCGCAGGACGAAGAGGACGACCAGATCGAAATCCCGGCCTTCCTGCGTCGGCAGGCGAACTGAAGCTGACACGTTTTAGACGGAAAGGGCCCCATCGCGGGGCCCTTTTTCTTTTTATGAACAGGGCTTTATGGGCCAAAAATCCTGTATGAGCAGAATTCCGCCTTTCTGCACGGGGCCATGTTTCATCACGTTGCAAAGAGTGAATTGAGCATTGCGCAGTGGCCTCATAAACCTTTGGCCAACCATAAGAGCAGTGGACTTGATTCCCGAGGGACGTTTTGCAGAACACGATCAAAGCACCTGTTTCCTTTTCCGGCGTCGGATTGCATTCCGGGGTCGCGGCACATGCGACGATTCTGCCCGCACCGGCGAACCGTGGCATCGTGTTCCGTCGTCTCGACTGTGACGGCGGGGTCTGCGAAATTCCGGCGCGCTATGACCTGGTGCGGCAATCGCCCCTTTGCACCCTTCTTCAGAATGCCGCTGGTACGTCCGTTTCGACGGTGGAACATATCATGGCGGCGCTTTCGGGCTGTGGCATCCATAACGCCGTGATCGAGGTTTCCGGCCCCGAAATTCCGATCCTCGACGGCAGTTCCGCCCAGTTCGTGCGCGGCATCCTTTGCAGCGGTGTGCGTCGTCAGGATGCGCCCGTGCGGGCGCTGCGCGTTCTCAAACCCGTCGAGGTGATCCGCGGCGATTCGAGTGCCCGGCTGGTACCGCATGAGACATTGCTGATCGAATTCAGCATCGAGTTCGAGGATGCGGCGATCGGCGCGCAGAAAAAGCTTCTGAACATGTCGAACGGCAGTTTCGTGCGTGAATTGTCGACCTCGCGCACCTTCTGCCGGCAGGCTGACGTGGACGCGATGCGGGCCAATGGTCTGGCCCTTGGCGGCAGCCCGGGCGAAAACGCCGTGGTCTTTGATGGCGACCGCGTGCTCAGCCCCGGTGGTCTGCGCCAGCCCGATGAGCCGGTTCGGCACAAGATGCTGGATGCACTTGGCGATCTGGCCCTCGCGGGCCTGCCGATTCTCGGGCATTATCAGGGGGTTCGCGCAGGACACGCCTTGACCAACGATCTGTTGCACGCGCTGTTCGCCCAAGCGGATGCCTTTGACGTTGTGGAATGTGATGGCGACACCGCCGCGCGCCTTCCCGGGGCCGGTGTTCATTGGGACGAAATCCCGGACGTTGCCTGACACCGCAATCAAACGGCTGGCCAGAAAAGCGCCAAAGGCGTTTTGCACCGGAAATTTATGTGCTAGGACCAGTGCGAAGCAGGGGGGAAGCCCCCGGGGGATTGCAGCGAGGGTGAGTTCGAGCATGACAGGCGGCAAGGTCCGGACGCGTCTTTTGGCGACGCTTCTCATGGGGGCGATCCTGTCCGGTTGCGGCGGGCTTGACGCCAAGATCGAGCGCGGCGAGATCGAGTACGAAAACTTCACCGCAGAACAGATCTACGGTCGCGCCGAATACGATCTGGCCCGCGGCGATCCCGAACTGGCCGCCGATGTCTTTGCCGAGGTCGAACGCCTTTATCCTTATTCCGAATGGGCCAAGCGCGCGGTGATCATGCAGGCCTTTGCCTATCACCGGGCCAAGGATTACGAGAACAGCCGGTCCGCCGCGCAGCGGTTCATCGATTTCTATCCCACCGATGGCGATGCAGCCTATGCGCAGTACCTGTTGGCGCTGAGCTACTACGACCAGATCGATGAGGTCGGCCGCGATCAGGGGCTGACATTCCAGGCCCTGCAATCCCTGCGCGAGGTGATCGAGCGCTACCCGGACAGCGAATACGCCAGCTCGGCGATTCTCAAGTTCGACCTTGCGTTCAACCATCTGGCCGCCAAGGAAATGGAAATCGGGCGATACTACCTGCGCCGCGATCATTTCGCGTCCGCGATCAACCGGTTCCGTGTGGTTGTCGAGGATTTCCAGACCACCACCCATACCGCCGAGGCGCTGCACAGGCTGGTCGAGGCCTACCTGTCGCTTGGCCTGACCGACGAGGCGCGGACCGCGGGTGCGATACTGGGCCATAACTTCCGCGGCACCGAATGGTATGAAGACAGTTACAAGCTGCTCACCGGGCGGGGCCTGACCCTCGAGGCGGTCGGCGACAACTGGTTGCGTCAGATTTATCGCCAGATGATCCTCGGGCGGTGGCTCTAGGTCGCTGGCCCCGGGGGCGTCCATGCTGCGCGCGCTTGAAATTCGTGACATTCTGATCATCGACCGGCTGGACATCGCGTTTCAGCCGGGACTGAACGTGCTGACGGGCGAAACCGGCGCGGGCAAATCCATCCTGCTGGACTCGCTGGGATTCGTGCTGGGTTGGCGGGGCCGGGCCGAGTTGGTGCGGCAGGGGGCGGAGCAGGGCGAGGTTGTCGCCGAATTCGACCTGCCGCCCGGTCACGCGGCCCGCGCTGTGCTTGAAGAGGCAGGGCTGCCTGTCGAGGAGGCACTGATCCTGCGGCGCGTCAATACGGCCGACGGGCGCAAGACGGCCTATGTCAACGACCGGCGATGTTCGGGAGAGGTCTTGCGCCAATTGTCGGATTGCCTGATCGAGCTGCACGGGCAGCATGATGACCGCGGCCTGCTTGATCCGAAAGGGCACCGGGATTTGCTGGATGCGTTTGGCCGTCTGGCCGGCCCGCGCGACAGGGTAAGGGCCGCCTGGCGCCGTCTGTCCGAGGCGCGCAAGGCGCTGGAGAGCGCCGAGGCGGCGTTGAGCGCCCTGCGCGAAGAGGAGGATTTTCTGCGTCACGCGGTCGGCGAACTGGACGCGCTGGACCCGCAGCCGGGTGAGGATGAATCGCTGGATTCGCACCGTCGCCTGATGCAGCAATCCGAACGTATCCGCGAGGATATCGCCAAGGCGCAGGGGGCGCTTGGACAGGATGGCGCCGAGGGGGCCGCCGGGGATGCGCTGCGCTGGCTGGAAGGTGCGGCCGATCAGGCCGAGGGACAGCTCGAAGATCCGATTGCCGCTCTTGGCCGCGCCCTCGTGGAACTGGACGAGGCGGCCCAGGGCGTGAGCCGATGCCTCGAGGCGCTGAGCTTCAACCCGCTGGAACTGGAAGAGACCGAGGAACGGCTGTTCGCGATCCGGGCCCTGGCCCGCAAGCATGGCGTCACGCCGGATGAGTTGAGCACCTTTGCCGATGGGTTGCGGGAACGGCTGGGGGCGTTGGATCAGGGTGATAGCGACATCGCGGACTTGCGCGCGGCGTTACACGACGCACAGGCGGGGTACGACGCCGAGGCCATGGCCCTGACCCAAGCGCGCGAGGCGGCGGCGGCGCGGCTGGACGACGCCGTCACCGCGGAACTGGCCCCGCTGAAAATGGAGCGGGCCGTGTTCACAACGCGGATCGAACCCGCCACGCCGGGCCCGGAGGGCGCCGACGCGGTGACGTTCCGCGTGGCCACCAACCCCGGCGCCCCCGCAGGACCGCTGGGCAAGATCGC
>JANSYB010000103.1 GCA_024742655.1 Paracoccaceae bacterium
AAGCCTTCGGACAAGATCCCCGCCATCGAACAGACCTATTCGGCGGGTGCCGTGTGCCTGTCGCTGCTCAACGCGGCGCTTGCGGCGGGCTGGGGGGCAAACTGGCTGTCGGGCTGGCCCGCGCATGACCCCGGCTTTGCCACCGAGGGTTTGGGCCTGCAAGAGAACGAACGCATCGCGGGCCTGATCCATCTCGGCACGGAAACCTCCGCCCCGCCAGAGCGCCCGCGGCCCGATCTGGACACGATCACGACATGGGTCTCGGAATGATCTTTGCCGCCTTTTTCAAGGCCCTGGGGCAAGCGGGCGATCCGCGTTTCCGCAAGGTTCTGATGCTGGGCGTAGGGCTCAGTTTCGTTCTGCTGGTGGCGATCACGGCCGGCTTTCTGCTGTTCATTCAATGGATCACTGGTGACACGACCGAGGTCTGGCTGATCGGCGAGGTGCGCTGGCTGGACGATCTGCTGGGCTGGACCGGCTTTTTCCTCATGCTGTTTTTGTCGATCGTGCTGATGGTGCCGGTGGCCTCGGCCATCACGTCAATGTTTCTCGACGAGGTGGCACAGGCGGTCGAGGACCGCCATTACCCCGAGTTGCCAAACATTCCGCGCATGCCGCTTGGCGACGCGATCAAGGACACCGTGAATTTCCTAGGCATCATCATCGCGGCCAACACGCTGGCCCTGATCGCCTATGCCGTGTTCTGGCCTCTGGCGCTGTTCATTTTCTGGGCGCTGAACGGTTATCTGCTGGGCATGGAGTATTTTCAGCTGGCCGCCATGCGCCGGATCGGCCGGGTCGAGGCGCGCAAGCTGCGCAAGCAAAAGCGCCTGACGATCTGGACCGCGGGCACGTTGATGGCGATACCGCTCTCGGTGCCGATCGTGAACCTGCTTATCCCGATTTTCGGCGCGGCCACCTTCACCCATATTTTTCACGCGGTGAATAGTCGAAGACCGGTCTGACCCTGCTCAGGCCAGCGATGTCACCCACAGGATCGTTGCATCCTCGTCGCTGACCGATATGACGTTATGCCCCATCGTGCCGTCGTAATAAGCGCTGTCGCCGCGGCGCATCTCGATCGGTTCATAGAACTCGGTGTAAAGACGGATCACCCCGGTCAGCACGTAAAGAAACTCCTCGCCGTCATGGCGCACCCAGCCGTCGAACTCGTCGACCGAGCGCGCCCGGATACGCGCGCGATACGGCAGCATCCGCTTTTTCGACAGCGCCTCGCCCAGCAATTCGTGTTCGTAGGTGGTGGTGGCGTGATGCGCACCGTCTCCGGCCTTGGTCACGGCCATGCGCCCGCTGATCTGATCGCGCTGCGGCGGCGTGAAAAGCTGCGGCACCGAGATTTCCAGCCCCACGGCCAGTTTCTTGAGCGCCTCATAGGTCGGCGACATCTGCCCGTTCTCGATCTTGCTGAGCGTGGAGCGCGCCAACCCGGCCTGCTTGGCCGCCTGTTCCAGTGTCCAGCCACGCGACTTGCGCAATTCGCGCACGCGTTCCCCGAGGTTCAGCGGCTCGGCCAACTCCTCGGCGCCATGTTCACGCGAGATACGGATCAGGTTTCCGGGCAGGATCTCTTTCATGGATCAACCTATACGCCAGCGCGCAGCGAACTTGCAACGGGCCAGACTTGCAACGGGCCTGCCGTCATCTTAAGGCTGGACCATGCTTTCTGTGATCGAAGACACTCCTGTTGCGCCCTGCCCCGCGCCATTCAACCTTGCGGCACATGTGCTGGCACGGGCCGATGACCTGCCCGACAAGGTCGCGCTTGCCGTTCTGGGCCTGTCGGGTGCCGAACGGTGGAGTTACGCGCGCCTCAAGGCGGCGGTCCTGGGCACGGGAACAGGCCTGTTGCAGGCCGGGTTGCAGCCCGGTGAGCGCGTGCTGATGCGGCTTGGAAATACGGTCGAATTTCCCATCGCCTATCTCGGGGCCATCGCGGTCGGGCTGGTGCCGGTGCCCACCTCATCGCAACTGACCACGCGCGAGGTTTCGGGCATCATCGACACCGTTCAGCCCTCGGTCATTCTGCTGGGCCCCGGGATCGCCTGCCCGGACACGGATATCCCGGTGATCGACCAACCCGCGCTCGAGGCGATGCGCGACCTGCCCCCCGCCGCTTGGGACATGGGCGACCCGGACCGGATGGCCTATGTCATCTACACCTCCGGCACCTCGGGCGTGCCGCGCGCCGTGGCCCATGCGCACCGCGCGATCTGGGCGCGGCAGATGATGTTCGATGGCTGGTACGGCCTGCGCGAAAGCGACCGGGTGATGCATGCCGGTGCCTTCAACTGGACCTACACGCTTGGCACCGGATTGATGGATCCGTGGACGGCCGGCGCCACGGCACTGATCCCGCAGGCCGGGATCGACGCGGCGCAATTGCCTTTGTTGATGAAGCGGCACGACGCCACGATCTTTGCCGCCGCCCCCGGCGTGTTCCGCAAGTTCCTGCGCCCAGATGAGTCGCTGGATTTGCCCCGGCTGCGCCATGCCCTGTCGGCAGGTGAGAAACTGTCCGATACGATCCGGGCAGCCTGGCAGGACGCGACCGGCACCCCGGTCTGCGAGGCCTACGGGATGTCCGAATGCTCCACCTTCATTTCGGCCAGCCCCGACCATCCGGCCCCGCCCGGATCGCTGGGGCGCCCGCAGCGGGGCCGCCGGGTGGCGCTGCTTGGCCCCGAGGGGCCCGTGCAATTGGGCGAGGAGGGCACGATCGCCGTGCACCGCTCTGATCCGGGGCTGATGCTGGGCTATCTCGGCGCGCCCGAGGCCACCGCGCGGCGCTACCAGGGGGATTGGTTCGTGACCGGGGACCAGGGCATGATGGACGCCGGCGGGCATATCACCTATCTGGGCCGGTCCGATGACATGATGAATGCCGGTGGCTTTCGCGTCTCGCCGATGGAGGTCGAGGCCGTGCTGAACACCCATCCCGGCATCACACAGGCCGCCGTGACCGATATCGAGATCAAGCAGGATGCCCGCCTGATCATGGCGTTTTACACCGGGCCCGCCGCCCTGGATGAGGCGGAGTTGACGGCGTTTGCCGCCGACCGGCTGGCAGGGTACAAGCAACCCCGTGGTTATTACCACCTCGAAGCGCTGCCCACAGGCGCCAACGGCAAACTCCTGCGCCGCGAATTGCGGCCCATTTACAAGGCGCGTCATGGTCAAGCTTGATATCATTTCCGATCCGATCTGCCCGTGGTGTTACATTGGCAAGACCCTTCTGGATCAGGCCCTGGCGGAGCGTCCCGACCACCCGTTCGAAATCGAATGGCACCCGTTTCAGCTGAACCCCGACATGCCGGAAGAGGGCATGGATCGCCGCGCCTATCTTGAGGGCAAGTTCGGCGGCAAGGAGGGGGCGGTTCAGGCCTATCTGCCGGTCGTGGAACGCGCCGAGCAGGCCGGTCTGAAGATCGATTTCGAGGGCATCACGCGCACGCCGAATACACTGGATGCACACCGCCTGATCCACTGGGCCGGGATCGAGGGGCGCCAGATGCCCGTGGCGATGGCCCTGTTCCGCGCCTATTTCGAAGAGGGCCGCGATATCGGCGCGCCCGATGTGCTGGCCGATATCGCCGACAGCGCGGGCATGGATGCCGCCGTCGTCCTGAAACTACTGCAATCGACGGCGGATGCGGGCGACATCCGCAAGCGCGACGCGGCCTTTCGAGAGATGGGCGTGACCGGCGTGCCCTGTTTCATCGTGGCCGGCAAACACGCCGTGCCCGGCTGTCAGCCGCCCGAGCTGTGGCTCAAGGTGATCGACGAGATCACCGGCCAACTTGAAAACGGAGAGGAGGCCGGCTGAGCCATGCGAGGGGCGAAGGTTCTGACGCTTCTGGGGATGCTGGTGTCCATCGTCGTGGGCGGCACGGTTTTCTTCCACTTCGTCGAGGGGTGGAGCTGGCTCGACAGCTATTTCTTCACGGTCGTCACCCTGTCCACCGTGGGCTATGGCAGTCTTGTGCCCGCGACCGCCGCCGGCAAGATCGGCACGACGGTTTTCATCTTCGTGGGGTTGGGTATCTTCGCTGTCGCGATCCAGCAATTCGGCTCCTTCGCGGTGAAGAAACGCGAGGAACATACCGAGTGGCTGATCGCCCGGCTGGGCCACCGGCATGATCCCCCGTCCGAGGAACCAAAGGCCGCCAACGAACCCGAAAGACCCGACGAATGACAGGCCAGGCCCGGATGGGTCACGCGGAATTCGTGGCCCTGATGGCGATGCTGGGCGGCACGGTCGCCTTTTCCATCGACGCGATGCTGCCCGCGTTGAAGGTGATCGGTACCGAACTGTCGCCCGATGCGGTCAACCGCGCACAGCTGGTCGTGACATCGTTTGTCTTCGGCATGGGCATCGGCACGTTCTTCGTCGGGCCCGTCTCGGATGCCTTCGGGCGCAAGTCGGTCATCCTGGCCGGAACGCTGCTCTATGTGACCGGTGCGGTGTTGGCGGCAGTAACGGGTTCGCTTGAACTTCTGATCGTTGCGCGGGCGCTGCAGGGGCTGGGCGTATCGGCCGCCCGGGTGGTGTCGATGGCCATCATCCGGGACCTCTACAAAGGGCGCGAGATGGCGCGGCTGATGTCCTTCGTGATGATGGTGTTCGCACTGGTGCCCGCGATTGCCCCGCTGATCGGCGCGGGCATCATCGCGCTGACCGGCTGGCGGGGGATTTTCGCCAGTTTCGTGCTGTTCGCCCTGATCTACAGCCTGTGGCTGGGTCTGCGCCTGACCGAACCATTGCCACCCGAACGCCGCCGCCCATTTCGCGCGCGTGCCCTTTGGGCCGCCGCGAAAGAGGTGATCAGCACCCCGGTGGTGCGCATGGCCATCGCCGTGCAGACCCTGTGTTTCGGTGCGCTCTTCGCATCGCTTTCGTCGATCCAGCCGATCATGGCCGACAGCTTTGGCCGCGAGGCGCAATTCCCCTACTGGTTCGCCATGATCGCGCTGGTCTCGGGCGGTTTCAGCCTGTTGAACGCGTCGCTGGTCATGCGTCTGGGCATGCGCCGGCTGATCAATTTCGCGCTGACCGGGCAGGCCGTGATCTGTTCGTGCGTTCTGGTCGCGTTGCTGATTGGCCTGTCAGAGGGGCTGGCCTTTCCCGTCTATATAGCGTGGCAGACAACGGTGTTCATCATGATCACGCTGACGCTCGGCAATCTCAACGCACTCGCGCTTGAGCCGCTCGGCCATATCGCCGGGATGGGCGCCAGTATCACGACCGGGCTGGCCACGGTGGGGTCGGTTCTTCTGGCCATACCGGTCGGGTTGGCCTTTGACGGCACACCGCTGCCGCTGATGGCGGGGGTCGCGGTGTTCGCGGTCACGGGGCGCATGATCATGCTGCGGCTGGATCGCGCCGAGCGGGTCGCAATCTGACGTTTTAATGTATACTATCGCATACAACTCTTTTCAGATCGTCAAAACTGCGCTATGACGCGCGCAGACAAATCGATTCCCGTGTAACCGCAAAGGACGCTCCGATGGCCAACACTTCCAGCCCCGATATCATCTACACCAAGGTTGACGAGGCCCCGGAACTCGCCAGTGCCTCGTTGCTGCCGATCATCCAGAAATTCGCCGCCGCCGCCGGCGTGTCGGTGGGCACCAAGGATATCTCACTGGCCGGTCGCATCCTGGCGACCTTTGCCGATCACCTGCCCGAGGATCAGCGTATTCCCGATGATCTCGCCCTTCTGGGCGAACTGGTCAAGACGCCCAAGGCCAACGTGATCAAGCTGCCCAATATCTCGGCCTCGCTCCCGCAGCTTGTCGCCGCCGTCGAGGAGTTACAATCGCAGGGCTTTGCGATCCCCGATTATCCCGACACCCCGCAAACCGACGCGGAAAAGGACGTGCGCGCGCGGTATGACACGATCAAGGGCTCGGCCGTGAACCCGGTTCTGCGCGAGGGCAATTCCGACCGTCGCGCCGCCGCCGCGGTCAAGACATTCGCCCAGAACAACCCGCACCGCATGGGTGACTGGAGCACCGACAGCAAGACGCGCGTGGCGGCGATGGATGGCGGTGATTTCCGCTCGAACGAGGTTTCGGCCACGCTTGACCGCGCGGCAACCGCCAGGATCGTTCTGGAAACCGACAGCGGCGAGACGGTCCTGAAGGACGGCGTCAGCTACCCTGCCGGAACGGTTGTCGATGCCACCTACATGAGCGCCGCCGCACTTGACGATTTCCTTGCCGCGGAAATCGAAAAGACCAAGACCGAAGGCGTGCTGTTCTCGCTGCACATGAAGGCGACGATGATGAAGGTGTCCGACCCCATCATCTTCGGCCACGCGGTCAAGACCTTCCTTGCGCCGGTGTTCGAGCAATTCGGCGACGAGATGAAAGCCCTTGGCGTGAACCCCAACCAGGGCCTTGGCGACCTGCTGGAGCGCGTCAAGGACAACGCCGAGATCATGGCCGCGATTGACGCCTGCATGGCCGACCGCCCACCGATGTACATGGTCGACAGCGACCGGGGGATCACCAACCTGCATGTGCCGTCGGACGTGATCATCGACGCCTCGATGCCCGCCCTGATCCGCGCAGGCGGCAAGGGCTGGGGCCCGGATGGCAAGGAACATGACGCGGTCTGCGTGATCCCCGACAATTCCTATGCCCCGGTCTATGACGAGGCGATCAAGTTCTTCAAGGCCAACGGCAAGATGAACCCCGCCACCGCCGGAACGGTGCAGAATCTTGGCCTGATGGCGCAGAAGGCCGAGGAATACGGCAGCCACCCCACCACCTTCGAGATCCCCGAGGCGGGAACGGTGAAGATGATCCTCGACGATGGCACCGTCCTGCATGAACACAGTGTCGAACAGGGCGACATCTGGCGTTCGGCCTCGGCCCGCAAGGCGCCGATCGAGGATTGGGTGAGCCTTGCCATCGAGCGGCAGAAGGCCACGGGGTACCGCGCGATCTTCTGGCTGGACGAAAGCCGCGCCCATGACGCCGAGCTGATCGCCTATGTCAAGCCGATCCTCGAGGCCAGGGGCGTCGCCGACAAGTTCGAGATCATGGCCCCGCGCGAGGCGACCCGCGCATCTCTCGAG
>JANSYB010000094.1 GCA_024742655.1 Paracoccaceae bacterium
GGGGCCTCCGCGGCCAATTACTATCCGGCGGTGGGGGAGCGTCTGTCCTGCCGGATGGATCTGCCGCAGCATGGGGGCGTGGCCAATGCCATTGGCGCGGTGGTGGGCCGGGTCACGATCCGACGCCAGGGCACCGTGACCAGCCCGTCGGAGGGGCGTTACCGTGTGCATTTCGAAACCGGCCCCGAGGATTTCAACGAGGCCGAGACCGCGATGGGCGCCCTGCAAGCGGCGCTGGAGGCCGAGGCGCGCCGAGAGGCGGAACTGGCCGGTGCCGAAGATATCCACGTCACGCTATCTCGTGACATCAAACGCGCCGAGGCCGAAGCCCGGGAGGTCTTTCTCGAAGCGGAGATCACCGTCGAGGCCAGTGGGCGGCCCAGGATTGCGATTTGAATACTCAAAGTGACATGAGCCAGTCTCTGACCTGTTCGGCCTGCGCGCTGAGTGGACTGCTGGAGGACCACACCAGATAAAACCCTGCCCCGGTATTCCATGCCCATTCATTGCGCCGTACCAGCAATCCCTGCGCGATCAGGTGATCCGTCACGTGATGCCAGCCAAAGGCAAAGCCCTCGCCCGCGATCGCGGCCTGCAGAACGAGCGCATAGTCATTCAGCCGCAAGCCGGTTTTGGGCTCGGTATAAGGCACCTTCCAATGGGCGAAGAAGTCGGCCCAGCCGGGACGCTCCCGAATGGGCTCCTCAAGGTGAATCAGAGACTGATTGAGCAGGTTTCCGATGGTTCTGAGGTTGACCGCCGCCGCGTTCACGCGGGGTGCGGCGATAGGCGAAATCATTTCAGGGGCGATCAGGTGACTCTCGCAGCCTGGCCAGCTTCCGTTCCCGCGGCGAATGGCCAATGAAATGCCTTCCGCGTCAATGTCGGGTTCCCGCTCAGAGGTTTGCAGCCGCAGGTCGATATCGGGATGGGCCTCGTGAAACTCGGCCAGCCGCGGTACCATCCAGTAATGGGCGAAGGCGGTCGAGGCCGAAAGTGTGACATGTGCCTGTGCACTGCGCTGGGCCAGCATCGAGGCCGTCCCATGGATGCGCGCAAAGGCACTGGATACCTCGTTGTAAAGTCGTTCACCTGCCTGGGTCAGCGTGACCGACCGGTGAGCGCGGGCAAAAAGACGCGTGCCCAGTGAGCCCTCCAATTGCTTGATCGCCGCTGAAACCGCAGGCTGTTGTACATTCAATTCCCGTGCGGCGTGCGTGAAGGAACCGGTGCGCGCGGCTGCCTCGAACACCAGAAGGTGACGCGGGGATGAGACAAGCTTCCAAAGGTCTTGCATAATCTGAGATTATCCAAACCCTCAGAATTTACAAGGATCACGGGTCATATCCACTGCGATAGATTGATTCAAAACAGGGAGAGGCTTTCATGGCCAGACGTGCGAGAACACGGCGCGATACGAGCCGGCCCATCGGCGTGGCGCCACCGTCGCCATTCGTGCAGCGAAACCTTCCGTTCTTTGATGTGATTGATGAAGAAACCTTTGTGAGGCTCGAGGCACAGGTTGACTGGCTGATCGAGTCGGTGGGCATTGAATTCCGGGACGATCCCGAAGCTCATCGTATCTGGAAAGAGGCAGGTGCAGACATTCAGGAGACCCGTGTCCGCGCCGATGCGCAGTGGATTCGCGCGCTGTGCCGCAAAGCGCCGAGTGAATTCACCCAGATCGCCCGCAACCCCGACCGGTCCGTCAGGATCGGGGGTATGAACCAGGTCTTTGCGCCCATCTACGGGGCGCCTTTCGTGCGCGACCTGAAGGGCGGGCGACGCTATGGCGACATGGAGGCCTTCGAGAAGCTGGTCAAACTCGCCTATATGCATCCCAACCTGCATCACACCGGGCTTGTGATCTGCGAGCCCTGCGATGTGCCGGTCAGCCATCGTCACCTGGATATGGTGTACGCGCACATGACGCTGTCGGACAAACCGCATCTGGGCGCCATCACCGAGATGAGCCGCGCACAGGACAGCGTAGACATGGCCGAGATCCTGCACGGGCGCGAGGTCATGGACGAAAATTGCGTCATCATGGGCAACGTGAACACCAACTCACCCCTGCTGGTGGACAAGGTCGTCAGCCAGGCGATCCAGGTCTATTGCGGCCGTGGGCAGGGGATCGTCGTGGTGCCGTTCATCCTGTCGGGGGCCATGGGGCCAGTCAGCACGGCGGCCAGCGTGACACAGGCGATGGCCGAGGCGATGATGTGTTGTGCTTTCGCACAGCTTGTCCGGCCCGGCGCGCCCTTTGTTCTGGGCAATTTCCTGTCGTCCATGAGCCTGAAAAGCGGGGCGCCCACCTTCGGGATGCCGGAACCGTTGCTGAGCAACTATGCCATTGGCCAGATGGCCCGGCGCGTGGGTCTGCCGCTGCGCTGTGGCGGGTCACTGACGGCCAGCAAGATCGAGGATGCACAGGCGGCCTATGAATCTGCCGATTCGATGCAATCCACTGCGCTGGCGGGGGCGCATTTCGTGCTGCATGCGGCGGGCTGGCTGGAAGGCGGGCTTTGCACCGGTTTTGAAAAGCTGGTGATGGATGCCGATCGTCTTGGCGGGTACCAGAAACTGCTGGGCGGGCTGGATGCCAGCGATGAGGCGCTGGCGCGCGATGCCTATGACGAGGTCGAGCCGGCCGGGCATTTCCTTGGGTGTGCCCATACGATGCGAAACTACCAAACGGCCTTTTACGAACCTGCGTTGAGCGACAGCGAGAATGTCGAAAGCTGGGAAGAGGGCGGATCAAAGGACATGCGCGCCCGTGCGTATGATAGATGGAATGCGATGCTGAACACATATGAGCAACCTGCCATCGACGAGGCCACGCACGAGGCTTTGAGAGATTACATCGCCAGGCGAAAGCGCGAAATTCCCGAAGCGTGGTATTGAGAGGCCAGGTGTGTATTGGGGGCCAGCCCCCAAGCCCCCGGAGTATTTGGGGAACGATGAAACAGCCAGGGAGGTGGACATGGCCAGCGCAGCAAAGCGATTTGACGCCGATCTTGCCGGGCGACTGGACAGCCTGCGCCAGGACGGTCTTTACAAGGAGGAGCGGGTCATCACCTCGATGCAGGCGGGTGAGGTGCAGTTGGCGGACGGCCAGAGTGTCGTCAACCTGTGCGCCAACAACTATCTCGGGCTGGCCGACAACCCCGAGATCATCGCAGCGGCGCAGGACGCGCTGGACCGCTACGGTTTCGGCATGGCCTCGGTTCGGTTCATCTGCGGTACGCAGGAAGAGCACAAGCAGCTCGAGGCGCGGATCGCGGCGTTTCTCGGGATGGAGGATGCCATCCTCTATGCTGCGGCGTTTGATGCGAATACAGGTTTGTTCGAGACGATTCTGGGACCAGAGGATGCGGTGATCTCGGACGCATTGAACCACGCCAGCATCATCGACGGCATCCGTCTTTGCAAGGCGCAGCGATATCGTTACGCGAATTCCGATATGGCCGATCTGGAGCGATGTCTGCAAGAGGCTGGAGGCGCGCGCCATCGCCTGATTGCGACGGACGGGGTGTTTTCCATGGATGGCTACATTGCAAAGCTGGACGCGATTTGTGACCTGGCAGAGCGCTATGACGCGATGGTGATGGTGGATGATTGCCACGCCACGGGATTCATGGGTGCGACGGGGCGCGGAAGCCACGAGCAGTGCGGCGTGATGGGCCGGGTGGATATCCTGACCGGGACTTTGGGCAAGGCGTTGGGTGGTGCGTCCGGGGGATATACCGCGGCGTCGAAGGAGGTCGTGGACTGGTTGCGACAGCGGTCTCGTCCTTATCTGTTTTCGAACACGCTGGCGCCGGTCATCGCGGCGGCCTCGCTGAAGGTGTTCGACCTGTTGGACACGCGCGGTGAGGCGTTGCGCGCGCAACTGTGGGACAACGCCGCCTATTTCCGCGACCGGATGGGGCGGCTGGGCTTTGAACTTCTGCCCGGTGAGCATGCGATCATCCCGGTCATGTTGCGCGACCCGAAGCTGGCTCAGGAAATGGCCGCACGACTGAACGATCACGGGGTCTATGTCACGGCCTTCAGTTTTCCTGTGGTTCCCAAGGGACAGGACCGGATTCGCACCCAGATGAGCGCGGCCCTGACCCGCGATATGCTGGACCGCGCGATCGACGCGTTCGAGATCGTCGGGCGCGAACTGGGGGTCATTTCGTGATGGTTCTGCCCTCTGTCATCGGGGCCATCGGCGACACGCCATTGGTCGAATTGAGCCGGATCAGAGACGATCTTGGGCTCAATGGGCGCCTTCTGGCCAAGCTCGATTACCTCAACCCCGGCTTTTCCAAGAAGGATCGCGCGGCAAAGGCGATCATCGAGGAGGCGCAGGACAGCGGTGAGTTGGTCGATGGCCAGGTGGTGGTCGAACTGACCTCCGGCAACATGGGGACCGGGTTGGCGATTGTCTGCAGCATTCTTGGTCACCCTTTCGTGGCGGTGATGAGCGAAGGCAATTCCGAAGAGCGTGCCCGGATGATGCGGGCGCTGGGGGCCGAGGTGGTGCTTGTGCCGCAAGCCGAAGGCGCGAAGCCCGGCGAGGTGTCGGGTGCCGATCTGGCATTGGTGGAGGAGGCCGCGCAGCGCATCACCGAAGAACGTGGCGCCTTTCGCGCAGATCAATTTGCACGCGCGGGCAATCCCCGGGCGCATGAAACCGGCACAGCGCCCGAGATCTGGGAACAATCGGGGGGTGCGCTGACAGCGTTTTGCGATTTCATCGGCTCGGGCGGGACGCTGGGTGGGGCCGCGCATTTCTTCGCCGCCAGGAATGTGCGCTGCTACGCGGTAGAGCCCGACAAGGCAGAGCATCCGATCCAGGGCGGTGGTTACTCCATGCCGGATCTTCTGCATCTGAAAGAGGCAGAATTGGCTGGTACAGTCCCTGTTTCGGGTCAAGAGGCCGCGCATCATGCCCGCCTTCTGGCGCGGCGCGAGGGCATTTTCGGGGGCTACTCCGCTGGGGCCAACCTCGCGGCGGCGGTGGGATTGCTTCAGGGCCCTGAAATGGGCGGCTGCGTCGCCGTTGTCGTTTGTGACAGCGGGCTGAAATACCTCTCGACGGATTTGTGGGGGTGAGCATGCAGAACCAGATGAAGGCGCTTGTGAAATCGCGACCGGAACCAGGCCTTTGGATGGAGCATGTTCCGGTACCCGAACCGGGGCCGAGCGATGTTCTGATCAAGGTAAGGAAATCCGCCATCTGTGGGACGGATGTGCATATCTGGAAATGGGACGAGTTCAGCGCGAAAACCGTACCGGTGCCGATGGTCGTCGGCCACGAATTCGTGGGCGAGATCGTGGACATGGGCGCAGCGGCGACCAAGTACCGGATCGGCCAGCGGGTGAGCGGGGAGGGGCATATCGTCTGCGGGACCTGCCGCAACTGTCGAGCGGGGCGCGGGCACCTGTGCCGCAACACCAAGGGCGTGGGTGTCAATCGCCCCGGAAGTTTCGCCGAATACCTGTGCATTCCCGAGAGTAACGTCGTGCCGATCCCCGAGGATATCCCGGATGAGATCGCGGCCATCTTCGACCCGTTCGGCAACGCTGTGCATACTGCGCTGAGTTTCGATCTGGTGGGCGAGGACGTGCTGGTGACCGGTGCGGGGCCCATCGGGATCATGGGCGCGCTGGTGGCGCAGAAGGTGGGCGCGCGCAAGGTGGTGATCACCGACATCAACCCCTATCGCCTGAACCTCGCGCACAAGATGGGTGTGCAGCACGTGGTCGATGTCAGCAAGCAACAGTTGCGCGACGTGATGGACGATATCGGCATGACCGAAGGCTTTGACGTGGGGCTGGAGATGTCGGGGGCCAGTGCCGCCATGCAGCAGATGATCGCACGGATGAACAACGGCGGCAAAGTGGCATTGCTGGGCATCGCGCCTACCGAATTCCCGGTCGACTGGAACACCGTCATTTTCAGGATGCTGCATATCAAGGGCATCTACGGCCGCGAGATGTACGAGACCTGGTACAAGATGATCGCGCTGGTGCAATCGGGGCTCGATGTGTCAGGCCTGATCACGCACCGGATTTCCATCGACGATTTCGAACAGGGTTTTGCCGCGATGATCTCGGGCAATTCGGGCAAGGTCGTGATGGATTGGGATTGAACGCCCTGCGCGGCGGCACGGAACACAAGGAAAGGATACCGATATGAGCGATACGCTGGCGCAATCGACGCTGAATATTCAGAAGGATGAAACAAGTCGGGGAAAGCCGCTGCCGAGCCATGCCAAGGTGGCGATCATCGGCGGCGGGGTCGTGGGGTGTTCGATCCTGTTTCACCTTTCGAAATTCGGCTGGAAGGATGTGATCCTGCTGGAGCGGGACGAGCTGACCAGCGGGTCAAGCTGGCACGCGGCCGGGCAGATCCACACGATCAGTTCCGATCCGAATATCAGCCGCCTGCAAAGCTATACGATCGGTCTTTACAAGGAGATCGAGGAGCTGTCCGGCCAGTCGGTGGGCCTGCACATGACCGGCGGGTTTTACCTGGCATCCAACAAGGAATGGCACGACTACCTCAAGCGTGAACGATCCAAGGCGCGCTACATGGGGTTGGAGCAGCAATGGATCAGCCCGACCGAACTGGCGGAAAAGCATCCGTTGATCGACCCCAAGCACTACTATGCGGCGCTATGGGATGATCAGGATGGCGACCTTGACCCGTCCGGAACCACCTATGCCTTTGCCAAGGCTGCGCGGCATTACGGCGGGCAGTATTTTACCCATACGCCGGTCACGGCCACGACGATGCGCCCGGACGGCCAATGGGAAGTGGCAACTGAACGCGGGACCGTGATTGCAGAGCACGTGGTCAACTGCGGCGGTCTTTGGGCGCGTGAGGTGGGCCATATGGCGGGCCTGCACCTTCCGGTGCAGCCGATGGAGCATCACTACCTCTTGACCGACCGGATCGAAGAGGTGGCGAATTTCGGCTCTCGCCTGCCCTGCGGGATTGATTATGAGGCCAACATCTATTTCCGGCAGGAACGCGACGGGATGCTTCTGGGCACCTATGAGCCTATCGGCACGCCCTGGAAAGTGGGTGGTACGCCGTGGGATTTCGGGCACGAACTTCTGCCGCCCAATCTTGAGAATATTGCGGACCGGCTTGAACTGGCATTCGAGCGTGTTCCGGCGTTGGCCGCGGCCGGGATCAAGGATGCGATCAACGGACCGTTCACCTTCGGCCCCGATGGCAACCCGATGATCGGCCCGGTGCCCGGGATGCGAAACTACTGGTGCGCCGTGGGCGTGATGGCGGGCTTTTGCCAGGGTGGCGGTGTTGGTCTGA
>JANSYB010000016.1 GCA_024742655.1 Paracoccaceae bacterium
CACACTGTCGACCCCGAGGCCATGCAGGCCTTTGGCCGCCAGGTGGATTTCGGTCTGACCGCAAAGGATTACGCGCACCACCGTGCGGGGTTTCCGCCTGCATTCTTCGACTGTCTGTCGGCGCGCGGCTATGCGATCCGGGGTCAGGATGCTCTCGATCTGGGGACCGGCACCGGCACGGTGGCGCGCGGGCTTGCCGGACTGGGCCTGCAGGTCACCGGCCTCGACCCGTCATTAAGCCTGATGCAACAGGCCGCCCGTCTCGACCGCGAAGCAGGCGTCGAAGTGATCTATCGCGAGGGTCGGGCAGAAGACACCGGCGCGGCGAGCGCAAGCGCCGATCTGGTGACCGCCGGTCAGTGCTGGCACTGGTTCGACCGTCCCGCGGCGGCGCAAGAGACCGCACGCGTGCTACGGCCCGGTGGGCGGCTGATCATCGCGCATTTCGACTGGCTGCCCCTGCCCGGCAACATGGTCGAGGCCACCGAGGCGCTGATCCTTCGCTACAATCCGGACTGGGCCGGGGCCGGTGGATCGGGCATTTATCCGGCCTGGACCCACGACATGGCCGCGGCGGGGTTCGAAGACATCGA
Organism: Paracoccaceae bacterium; assembly: GCA_024742655.1. Classification (GTDB taxonomy): domain Bacteria; phylum Pseudomonadota; class Alphaproteobacteria; order Rhodobacterales; family Rhodobacteraceae; genus Roseovarius. Next base: position 594 of record JANSYB010000016.1, read on the forward strand.
AACCCTGTCGTTCGACCTCGAACAGCCCTATTCGCATGTGGCATGGCGCGGACGCGTGCGTGCCAGTGCCGGTGTCGCCGCCTCGCTTGGCAAGACGGAAACCGAACGGTTCGACGCGGATCTGGCCGCCCTTTTGAAGGCGCGTTTTCCCGATGACCCGCTGGGGGTGCCACATCGGATCTGGCTGGCGACCGGCCGCCGCGCGACATGACAAGGCGCGCGGAGCCGGGGTGACGGCCCCCTGACAGGCGAAGAATCCGGGAAATTTCGAAATGAATGCGATTCTTCCATTCTGGTTTACCGCCCATTAACCAACAGTGCCGTATCCCTGATCCTGCAAGCAGGCGGAGGCATGATGCCCGAGGATACACATCCTTCCACTCACCCCCCACTCCCACTCACCACGGAAGATGATCGGGTCTCGTGGCTCCGTCTGCTTCGCTCCCGTCGGGTTGGTCCCTCGACGTTTCACCGGCTGATGAACGAACACGGATCCGCCGCTGCCGCATTGCAGGCTTTGCCTGACGTGGCGCGCAAGGCCGGGGTCGAGGATTACGCCCCCTGCCCCGTCGGCGTGGCCGAGGCCGAATTGACCGCGGCCCAGAACGCCGGGGCACGTATGATCCGCCACGGCACGCCGGAGTATCCCGAGGGCCTTGCCGGGCTTTCGGATGCCCCCCCGCTTCTTTGGGCGATGGGCGATCCGTCGGTGTTGACCAAACCCATGATCGCGCTGGTCGGCGCGCGCAATGCGTCCTCGCTTGGCCTGCGCATGGCCCGCGGATTGGCGACCGAATTGGCGCAAAACGGCATGGTCGTCGTCTCGGGCCTGGCGCGCGGGATAGACACCGCCGCGCATATGGCCGCGCTCGAGGGCGGCACGATCGCGGTCATGGCAGGCGGCGTCGACGTCATGTACCCGGCCGAGAACACGCAATTGGCCGAGCAGATCGCCCAAACCGGGCTGCGCCTGTCGGAGCAGCCCATGGGCATGGTTCCGCGCGCACGTCATTTCCCGGCCCGCAACAGGATCATCAGCGGGCTGGCGCAGGCCGTCGTGGTGGTCGAGGCAGCCGCGAAATCCGGCTCTCTCATCACCGCACGCACGGCTCTTGACCAGGGGCGCGAGGTGCTGGCCGTGCCCGGTCACCCGTTCGATGCGCGCGCCTCGGGGTGCAACATGCTGATCCGGGACGGCGCCACGCTGGTGCGCCGGGCCGAGGACGTGATCGAGGCGCTGCCGGCGGCACGGGCCGGCGCCTCCGAACAAGCCGAGATGCCGCTGGACCCCGAGACTTGCGAACGGCCGCCCCGCACCCTTGCCGATACCGCCGCCCTGCACCGACAAATCCTTGATCGGCTGGGTCCCTCGCCCGTGGCCGAGGATCAACTGATCCGCGATCTGTCCGTCCCCGCCGCACAGGTGGCCCCCGCTCTGACCGACCTGGAACTGGACGGCCAGGTCCGGCGCCACGCGGGCGGGCTTGTGTCTCTGAACACCTGAAAGGGGCACCGGCGATGGTTTCTGCCGGATCTGATTTCCCTGCTTTAGCGGTCGCTCACAGGCGGCCTGCGGGCACTCATCGCGTCAGCCGCGACGATCCGCGCGCAGACCTCACTCGGCAACGCCGGTGCAGTAATCGGAAATCACGGCGCGGTAGTCGCGGCAAAGCGGCCCCCAGGCAAACCAGACATCCGTGGCCCCGAAGGCATAGTGCACCGCGACCCAGGTCTCGCCTGATTTCCTGTAAAGGACCTGGATCTCGCTCACGTCCATCCAGCCCTCGGCCTGACCGCGCCGCACCATTGGGGTTTGACCCGCAACGATCGCCCCGCCACCCGGTCTTTGGGCATGGAGCATGGCGAAGGCCACATCACCCGCGCGGCGCAGTTCATGCACCACGAACTGCACCAGCGCGCCCAGGTTCCACTCGGCATGCGGGCGGATCGCATCCATCAGCGCCGCGCGGGTCGCGGTTCCGCGCGCCGGTTCTTCCCAGGCGCGGGCCGGTGAAACAGGTATCAGACAGGCTAGGCAAAGGATGATGAGGGCGCGCATGACGATCTCCGAGTGCCGCGTCAGATTGCGCCCGATCGCCGCCCCACGCAACCGTGCTCTGCGCCATCATTGACATTCCCTCTTGTCAGCACACATGTTGCGCCGCCATAAGTCGCGCTCCGAGTCGAAAGGAATTTGCATGCCCGTCGTTGTCGTCGAGTCCCCGGCCAAGGCCAAGACAATCAACAAGTATCTGGGACCCGATTACACGGTGCTGGCCTCTTATGGACATGTCCGGGACCTGCCGCCCAAGGACGGATCCGTCGATCCCGAGCATGATTTCGAGATGAAATGGGAAGTGGGCGTCGACAGCCGCAAGCATATCAAGGCGATTGCAGATGCTCTGAAAGACGATAACGCCCTGATCCTTGCCACCGACCCCGATCGCGAGGGAGAAGCGATCAGCTGGCACCTCGAAGAGGCTCTGCGCAAGCGCAAGGTCATCAAGAAGGACACGCCGGTCAGCCGCGTGGTGTTCAACGCGATTACCAAATCGGCCGTGACCGAGGCGATGCAGAACCCGCGCGAAGTGGATGCGCCGCTCGTCGAGGCCTACCTGGCGCGACGTGCGCTGGACTACCTGGTGGGCTTCAACCTGTCGCCGGTGCTGTGGCGCAAACTGCCCGGTGCGCGCAGCGCGGGACGGGTGCAATCGGTCTGCCTGCGCCTGATCGTCGAACGCGAGATGGAGATCGAGGCGTTCAAGCCACGCGAATACTGGTCGGTAAAGGCCGTGCTGGGCACCCCGCGCGGGCAGGACTACGAGGCGCGGCTGACGGTGCTGGCGGGCAAGAAGCTCGACAAATACGACATCGAGAACGAAACACAGGCCGAGTTGGCCGTGCAGGCGATCAACAGCCGCGACCTGACCGTGAATTCGGTCGAGGCCAAACCCGCGAGCCGCAACCCCGCGCCACCCTTCATGACCTCGACCCTGCAGCAGGAGGCCAGCCGCAAGTTCGGCATGGGCGCGCGCCAGACGATGAGCGCGGCACAGCGCCTCTACGAGGCCGGCCTCATTACCTATATGCGGACCGACGGGATCGATATGGCCCCCGAGGCCGTGCATGCCGCGCGCGACGCGATCGCGGACCGGTACGGCAAGGAATACGTCCCCGCCAGCCCGCGCATGTACAAGAACAAGGCCAAGAACGCGCAAGAGGCGCATGAATGCATTCGCCCCACCGACATGACGCGGGACGCCGCCGCCATCAAGGTGGCCGATCCCGATCAGCGCAAACTCTATGACCTGATCTGGAAACGCACGCTGGCCTGCCAGATGGAAGCGGCCCGGATGGAGCGCACGACGGTCGAAATCGGCAGTGCCGATGGCCAGGTCGGCCTGCGCGCCACCGGGCAGGTGATGCTCTTCGACGGGTTCATGCGTGTTTATGAAGAAGGCCGCGACGACGCGGTCGTCGACGATGATGACAAGCGCCTGCCGCAGATCATGCAGGGTGAGGCCGCTGACAAGCGCAGCGTCAATCCGGAACAGCATTTCACGCAGCCGCCGCCGCGCTATACCGAGGCAACGCTGGTCAAGCGGATGGAAGAGCTGGGCATCGGCCGGCCGTCGACCTATGCCAGCATCGTCACCACGATCCAGGACCGCGAATATGTCCGTAAGGACAAGAACCGCCTGATCCCCGAGGACAAGGGCAGGATCGTCACGATCTTCCTGTTGAACTTTTTCCGCAAATACGTGGGTTACGAGTTCACCGCCAACCTGGAAGAGGAACTGGACGTCATCAGCGCGGGCGAGGCCGACTATAAAAAGGTGCTTGCTGATTTCTGGCGCGATTTCTCGGCCGCGATTGCCGAAACCTCGGAACTGCGTATCACCGAAGTGCTGGATGTGCTGGACGATGCGCTGGCGCCGACGCTCTATCCCCCGCGCGAGGATGGCAAGGATCCGCGCGAATGCCCGCTATGCGGAGAGGGCAACCTGCATCTGAAAACCTCGCGGACCGGCGGCTTCGTCGGCTGCTCGCGGTATCCCGAATGCCGCTACACGCGCCCCATCGGGGGCGACGCCAACGATGCCGGTGACCGTGTGCTGGGCGAGGATGCCGGTGACGAGATTTCCCTGCGCTCCGGTCGGTTCGGCCCCTACGTGCAGCGCGGCGAGGCGACCGAAGACAACAAGAAGCCACCGCGCGCCTCGTTGCCCAAGGGCTGGGCGCCCGATGACATGGACCTTGAAAAGGCGCTCATGCTGCTGAACCTGCCGCGCGAAATCGGCCCCCACCCCGAAGACGGCGAGATGGTCGAGGCGGGGATCGGCCGCTATGGGCCCTACGTCAAGCACGGCCGCGTTTACGCGAACATCAAGGAAGTCGACGAGGTCTTTACCATCGGCATGAACCGTGCGGTCGAGGAACTGGCCAAGAAGACCGCCCGCGGCGCGGGACGCGGCGCCGCCGCCAAGCCGCTCAAGGAGCTGGGCGAGCACCCCCAGGAGGGTGGCGCGGTCAACGTCATGGACGGCCGCTATGGCCCCTACGTGAAATGGAACAAGGTCAACGCCACGCTGCCCAAGGATGTGGAGCCGGCGGACGTAACGATGGACATGGCCGTGGAACTGATCGCCGAGAAGGCCGCCAAAAAGGGCAAGGGACGCAAGACCGCCAAGAAGTCGGCCTGAACGGCGCACTGCTTGACGGCACGCCCCGCGGGCTCAGTTCATCGCAAGGTTCAGCGCGCAGGCATCGGTGATCAGTTCCGGCTGCGTCTTGCAGAGTGCGCGCGCCACGGTAAAGGCGGCCAACACCTTGGGAACGTAATCACGGGTTTCGGCGAAGGGTGGCACGCCGTCATGCTTTTTTACGGCGTTCTCGCCGGCGTTGTAGCCCGCGAGCGCCAGAACCGCATCGCCTTCGAACTCCTTGAGAAGCCATTCAAGGTACGCGACACCGCCCTTGATGTTCTGCGCGGCGTCCAGACTGTCGTTGACGCCGAACCGCGCAGCTGTGGCCGGGATCAGCTGCATCAGCCCTTCGGCACCGGCCCCGCTGACCGCATTCGGCCGACCGCCGGATTCCACCGCGATGACGGCAAGGACCAGCGCAGGCGACACGTCGGTCCCCACGGTCGCGCGCAGAATGTCGGCCCCGCGGGCGCGCGCGATATCCTGCAACACCTGAAGACGGGGACCGCGCACCGAGGCCCCGCCCGGCCCCTCGCCCAGATTGTCCAGGGCCATCCGCAAACGCGCGGCACCGTCCTCGTTCAAACCGGGTGACACTTTTGTCCAGAACCAGCCATAGGCGGCATTGACCGAGGGCACGTTGGGCGTGGTGTCCTCTGTAGCGGCGGGTTTGGCGGCCCGCTGCTCTTCGGGATCGATCTGAACGGTGATCAGTTTACCCTTCCCCGGCATGGGCGGCTTTCCCATCTTGAAGGTGAATTCGGGAAAAGGCGGCGGATCGCCAGCCAGAAGCGGCCCGGACAGGCCGAAGCTGACGCCCAGCGCCATAAGAATCGTGAATCGCATGAAACCGGCCTGCTCTGCCATTATTCTAATTTGCGTGGATTATCTCAAAAGTGGCTCAAGTTTTCCAGCATTGTCTCCGACCCGGCAACAGACCGCAGCAAAAACGCAACCGGATATGCCTGAAAAACCTAGTAAATTACATGGCTCAAGATTTTAAAATTGTTCACTTTCATATATTTACAATTATTAACCAAGGAAATTAACGGCAACTCAAAAATGGTTATAAAGCTGCCTAATTCCTGCCCGAATCCACTGGCTATATCTGCTCATACCGCAACGGCAGCGGGCCATGAGAGAGGCGGCCCACCAAGTTGGCGAAGCGGTTGTAAACCTTAGTATCTGATCCTTTGGAGGGACCAACCATGATCAAGTTTATCAAAAAATTCCGCAAGGAAGAAGACGGCGCCGTGACTGTTGACTGGGTCGTTCTGACCGCAGCTGTCGTGGGCCTGGGCGTTGCCGGCGTTTCGACCGTGCAGGGCGGCGTTGACACGCTGGCCACCAGCATCGAGACCGGTGTTGGCACCAAGACGGTGAGCAACGGCGACTAATAGTCAGCTGACGTTCAACGATGCACTTGGCCGCGGATCGTACGATTTGCGGCCATTTGCATTCCAGAGGCAGAAAAACAGGCGTGCAAAACAGTAACGGCTGGTGACCCCCTGAAATGCGAACTGGTCATATTTATGCCATTTTCTTTCGCAATCTTGGATGTGTCCAAGCCCAATTGGTGCGAGTAAGATATGATAAAGATGCTGAAGGCTTTTTTCCGGCGCGACGAGGGCGCGGTCACCGTCGACTGGGTCGTTTTGACGGCTGCAATGGTCGGACTTGCGGCCGGCGGAGGCGCAACGACCCTGGCCGGCATCAACGCGGCGGCCAATACCGTCAACACATCGGTTTCGACAAAATCCGTGAACAACGGCGACTGAGACAGAAGCCACCTTGCCGACAGCGGACAGGTCATGCGTGACCAACGCGGTGCACCGGCAGGGCACACATGCAAAAGGGCGCCCGGCATGACGGCGCCCTTTCGCACGTGACATTCACAAGATGTTCAAATGAACGACTGGTTCACCTTTGCGAAAAACCGCCATGTGCCCGGCATGTTTTGGCCATAATTTCATTGCACAACGCAAAGTGAGTGCATGCGTAACATCGCAGCAAGAGCAGAAAACTGAAAGGACAAGCCATGCGTTTGGTATTCGGACTTGTACTGATCCTGGGGCTGGGACTGGCCGGGTTCGCCGTCTACATGGCGAAGAACTACATCCAGACCTATCAGGCCCAATTGGAACAGGAACGCGCGAATCGCGGACCGGCCTTCGACACGGTCGATATCTATGTCGCGAAGGAAAAGATGGAATATGGACAGCGCCTGCTGAAAAAGCATGTCTCGCTGGTCAGTTTCCCGGTGCATGCCCTGCCCGAGGGAACGTATTCCACCGAAGAGGATCTTTTCCCCGAGGGCGAGGATGAACCCCGTACCGTTCTGCGTACGATGGAAGCCAAGGAAGCCATTCTTGCCGCCAAGGTCACAGGCCCCGGCGAAGAGGCCGGCATCACGTCCCAGCTGGAGCGTGGAATGCGCGCCTTTGCCATCAAGGTTGATGTGTCCAGTGGTGTCTCGGGCTTCCTGCGTCCGGGCGACCGGGTCGACATCTACTGGACAGGCGAAGTGCGGTTGGCCGGCGCCAGCGCGGAATCGCGCAGTGAGCGCAACGAAGTGACCAAGCTGATCGAAACCGGTGTCCGGCTGATCGCCGTGGATCAGGTTGCCAATGGCGACACGACCGAGGCCATCATCGCCCGAACCGTCACCGTGGCCGTCAAACCGCATCAGGTGGCCGCACTCGCCCAGGCGCAGTCGACCGGCCGGTTGTCGCTGTCACTGGTCGGCGCCGAGGACGACTCCGTTGCGGACGCGATCGAGGTCGACCAGCGCAGCCTGCTCGGGATCGTCGAAGTCGAGGCCCCTGCGGAGGTCGCTCAGCCGGAGATTTGCACGATCAAGACGCGCCGTGGTGGCGAGGTGATCTCGACCCCGATCCCCTGCACGAACTAAGTCAACACAACATCTTGTGGTTTCGAGGCGTCCTGCCACAGGGCGCCTCGTTTCATTCTGGCAACGGTGACCCGAAAACCACGCTAATTGTGCAAGAAAAACCATTGATTCTTGAAAAAATTTCGGAATTGCCGCAAGGTCGGAAACAATCCGGGCGAAAAGACCCGACAAATGAGGCGTGATCGGAAAGGCAGGTCACATGAAAAATATGCGCTTTTTTAAGGCGGCCCTGATGGGCTTTGCCGTGCTGTTTGGCCCGCTTTCCGAAGCGGCTCTGGCAGAGAATATACAAGTCGTGCGCAAGGGCGCGGATCGCGATCTGAGTATCGCGATGAACCGGGCCGTTGTGGTTGAGAGTGATGTTCCCTTCGCGGAACTGAGTATCGCCAACCCCTCCATCGCCGATTTCTCGACCCTCTCGGATCGGACGATCTACGTTCTGGGCAAGGCACCGGGACGCACGACACTGACCCTTCTGGATGCAACGGGCCGGTTGATCACCAATGTGGAGGTGCATGTCAGCCCGGACATTTCTGAATTCAAGGAACGCCTGCAACAGATTCTGCCCGGCGAACGGATCGAAGTACGCTCGGCCAATGACGGCATCGTGATGTCGGGCACGGTCAGCAGCATCACCAAGATGGACCGCGCACTGGAACTGGCAGAGCGGTATGCACCGGAACGCGTGTCGAACCTGATGTCGGTTTCGGGCAAACAGCAGGTCATGCTGAAAGTTCGTTTTGCCGAAATGCAGCGCACGGTCTCCAAGGCGCTTGGAACCTCGCTCTCGCTTGATGGTCGCTCGGATAACAGTGTCGGCATCATCGGCGGCACCAACACCACGAACACGCAAACCGGCGTTCTGAACACGCTGGCAGGTGCCATTCCGAACGTTCAGACCAATACGGGCGCGCTCGCCATCGGGTTTGACATCGGATCCGTCGAGGTGGGTATCCTCCTCGAGGCGCTGGAAACCAAGGGCATGGTGCGCACGCTGGCCGAACCCAACCTGACAGCCTTGTCGGGACAGGAGGCCAAGTTCCTTGCAGGCGGCGAATACCCGATCCCCGTGGCCCAGGACAATGGCTCCACCTCGATCGAGTTCAAACCCTTCGGCGTCGAGTTGAACTTCGTCCCCCGTGTCACGGATGACGACGCGATCAACCTTGAAATGGCGGCAGCGGTGTCCTCGCTTGACCCGGCCAACGGCATTCAGGCCGATGGTTTCTCGATCGACGCGTTCCGGCGCCGCGACACCTCGACCACGGTGGTCCTGCGCGACGGGCAAAGCTTTGCGATCGCGGGCCTGTTGCAGGACGATTTCCGCGACAGCAACGGCCAGGTGCCATGGCTCGGAGATATCCCGATCCTTGGCGCCCTGTTCCGCAGCGCTGAATATGAGCGTGCGCAGACCGAACTCGTCATCATCGTGACGGCACATCTGGTAACGCCCACCAATGGCGACGCCTATGTTCTGCCCACGGACAAAGTGAAACTGCCGACCGAGAAAGACCTGTTCCTCAATGGCCGCGTGGCCAAGGAAGCAAGACAGGGCGGTTCAGCCGGCGAAGTGGCGCAACAGGACTTCAACGGGTCCTACGGCTACGTGATGGACTAGGGAAAGGCAGAGGCCATGAAACATCTTCTTGCAGCTGCAACTTTGGTCGCTCTGGGCGCCTGTTCACAGCAGGGCCAGGTCTACCGCTCATACTTGAGCGAGGCCGGTTCGATTGTCGACAGTGGCGATTTCGGCAACGCCAACATGCATAACCAGATGGTGATGACCGGGGAACGGAGCTACGTACACAACCTCGCCAACCGGTTCTCGAATGAGGTTCTGAGCACGGTGAACTTCGGGTTCGACTCCGCCGCCCTCGACGCCACGTCGCGCGACACGCTGCGTGAACAGGCCAAGTGGATCCGGCAGTTTCCCGAGGTGCGGTTCCGGGTTTACGGTCATACCGACCTGGTGGGATCGAATACCTACAACCGGTCGCTGGGATTGCGCCGCGCCAATACGGTCGTCAACTATCTCGTCAGCCAGGGGATCAGTCGAAACCGGCTCGAGGCCGTGGCCTCGTTCGGTGAAACCCAGCCGCTGGTCGTCACGCAGGGCCGCGAACGGCGCAATCGCCGCACGGTGACCGAGGTATCGGGCTTCGTGGAGTCGCATCCGGTGGTGATCGACGGCAAATATGCCGAGGTCATTCACCGCGAGTACATCACGAGCGCGGAACCCGCTTCGACCATCCAGATGGTCACCGAAGGCGGCGAAGTGACCTCGGGAAGCCAAGAGTAACCACAGATCTCCCTGTCCGGCCACGGCCGGGCCACCTTGCAAAACCCGCCTCACCGGCGGGTTTTTTTTGTTCAGCAAAATCGCACAATTACGATCTTTTGGCCCAAATGTTGCCCAGATTGTGGGTCAGTTTCACGACAGTGCCAGACGTGCGGGCAAGGGAATCGCCCGAGCGAAAAGCCAAAAAACAACGGTTTCGGCAGGTAACACGCCGCAACAGATTACGGGACCGCAAAAAATGACGAGTAGTGTGAGCAAAAATCCGGACCCCAGCCCGATCACAGCCTGTACGATCAGCCGTGACGTGCAGGATTTCGACCTTCTGATCGAGGACATGGAAGCCGCCCTTGGCGAGGCTTGGGGCGACCTTGGATTTGCAGAGGCCCTGGCCTTCTTCAATCAGCCGGAGGCCGAGACGCTGGAATTTGTCGCCATTGCGATCGACGAAAGCGACGAAGACGAGCTGACCATGCTGAGCGAAATCATCACGCTGGCCAAGGCGCGCGGGATCAAGGTCATTCTGATCGCCGAGGATGTCAGCCCCGCCGCGCTGCATCAATTGCTGCGTCAGGGTGCCGACGAGTTCGTGCCCTACCCGCTTCCCGAAAACGAATTGCAGGCCGCGATCGAACGCCTGCGCCGCAGCGAGGCCCAGGCCATCGCACAGGCGTCCGCCCCGTTCTCGCATGACACCGTACCGGGCGATGGTGTGCTTCTGGCCGTGCAGCCCATTGCGGGCGGCACCGGGGCAACGACCCTCGCGGTGAACCTCGCCTGGGAATTGGCCACCGTCGAAAAAAATGACGCCCCCCGCGTCTGCCTGATCGATCTGGGGCTTCAGACGGGTACCGTTGCGACCTATCTCGATCTGCCCCGACGCGATGTCGTTTATGAAATGTGGTCCGATACCGACAGTATGGACGATGACATCTTCCGGCAGGCACTGGTGTCCTATGAGGACAAGATGTGGGTTCTGACAGCCCCGCCCGACATCCTGCCGCTGGATATGATCACACCTGAGGACGTGCACCGCGTGCTTGAACTGGCCCGATCAAAATTCGACTACGTGATCGTGGACATGCCGGGCACGCTGGTCCTGTGGACCGAAACGGTGCTGAACGCGGCCCAAATCTATTTCACCACGCTCGAACTCGATATGCGCTCGGCCCAGAACACGCTGCGCCTGAAGCGCGCGCTGAAATCCGAGGAACTGCCGGTCGAAAAGCTGCGGTTCTGCCTCAACCGTGCGCCGAAGTTCACTGACCTGAACGGCAAGAGCCGGGTCAAGCGCATGGGCGAAAGCCTTGAGATCAGCATCGAAGTGCAGCTGCCCGACGGCGGTCGCCAGATCACGCAGGCGGCCGACCATGGCAGCCCACTGGCAAGCTCCGCCGCGAAAAACCCGCTGCGCAAGGAAATCGCCAAGCTCGCGACGTCGCTGCACGAGCTGGGCAAAAGTGAAACCGAAGAAGCCGCATAAGGAAGGTCGTCAGACATGTTCTCTCGATACAAGAAACCGTCTGGCGCGCCGGCAAAGCCGGCGAAGCCCCTGGCAAAAGACGCTGTTGCCAATACGGACGAACCCAAAACCGCACCAGTCGAAGAGGTGCAGAACACCTCGTTGCGTCGCCCGCAACCCCAGGCCGCGGCGCAGGCCGCGCCCCAGGACAAGGAGCGCAAGCGCAAGGAACGTCTGTCCGAGATCAAGATCGAACTGCACCGCTCGCTGCTGGACAATCTCAACCTCGGGGCCCTCGACGGGGCCAGTGAGGCCGATCTGCGCGCCGAAATCAGTGCCATCGCAGGCGAAGCGCTGGAAGAACGCAATATCGTTCTGAACCGTGAAGACCGCACGACGCTGACACAGGACCTCTATGACGAGGTGCGCGGGCTTGGCCCGCTTGAGCCGTTGCTGAAGGATGACACGGTCAACGATATTCTCGTCAACGGCCCGCACCAGGTCTTCGTGGAACGCGCCGGCAAGCTGATGCTGACCGACACCACGTTCAAGGATGAAAAGCATCTGTTGCGGATCATCGACAAGATCGTGTCGGCCGTGGGTCGGCGCGTGGACGAGTCGAACCCCTATGTGGACGCCCGTTTGCAGGATGGATCGCGTTTCAACGCGATGGTCGGCCCGATCGCGGTCGACGGCAGCCTGGTTTCGATCCGTAAGTTCAAAAAGGACAAGCTGGGGATCGACGATCTTGTGCAATTCGGTGCCTTCTCGGAAGAGATGGCCGCCTATTTGCAGGCCGCCGTGGCCTGCCGGCTGAACGTGATCGTCTCGGGCGGTACGGGGTCCGGCAAGACGACCACACTCAATGCGCTGTCCTCTTTCATCGACAATTCAGAGCG